>WREX01000150.1 GCA_009779115.1 Propionibacteriaceae bacterium | reverse complement strand
GCGTCACATCGTCGCCACCTTGCAGGACGCGTACTGCCGGACCATGGGCGTGGAATACATGCACATTGTCGACCCTGAACAACGGCTCTGGCTCCAAGAACGGCTGGAGACCCCGCGCCAGGCGATCCAGCACACCGAGCACATGAGGATTCTGGATCGGCTCGTCGAGGCTGAGATCTTCGAGACCTTCCTGCAGAAGAAGTTCGTCGGGCAGAAGCGTTTCTCCTTGGAGGGAGGCGAATCGACCATCGTCATCCTGGATCAGTTGTGTACGCTGGCCGCGAATAACCGCATGGAGGAAGTGTGTATCGGCATGCCCCACCGCGGGCGGCTCAACGTCCTGGCCAACATCGTGGGCAAGTCTTACGGACAGATTTTCCAGGAGTTCGAGGAAGGGATCGAGCCTGCTTCCGGGACCGGCGCCGGCGATGTCAAGTACCACTTGGGAGCGCAGGGCAGGTTCACAGCCGCCTCTGGTTTCTCCGTCGACGTGTCGGTGGCCGCGAATCCGTCCCACCTGGAGACAGTCGACCCGGTTGTTGAAGGAATCGTACGGGCCAAGCAGGACATGTCCAAGCGACCGTACGCTGTCGTCCCCGTGCTTCTGCACGGCGACGCCGCCATGTCCGGGCAGGGAGTCGTCTACGAGATTCTGCAAATGTCCCAACTGAGGGCCTACGGAACCGGCGGAACGATCCATGTGGTGATCAACAACCAGGTCGGGTTCACCACCGCACCGGTCGAATCGCGTTCCTCGACCTATTGCACCGATGTGGCGAAGGTCATCCAGGCCCCTGTCTTCCATGTCAATGGTGATGACGCGGACGCCTGTGTTCGGGTGGCCAACCTGGCGTTCGCCTATCGTGAGACCTTCCACAAAGATGTCATCATCGACTTGGTCTGCTACCGCAAACGCGGCCACAATGAAGGTGACGACCCCAGCTTTACTCAGCCGTTGATGTACGACCTGATCAAGAAGAAGAGGTCGGTCCGCGCTTTGTACACCCAGGCTCTGATCGGGCGTGGCGACATCTCCAACGAGGACGCGGAACTGGTTGAAGAGAGGTTCCAGGGCAGGTTGGAGGCCGTGTTCGAAGAGGTGCGCCAGGGTCCGGGAGTGGCCGAACCGGTGCGCGACGACGATTACCTGCGCCGCCCCCACTACCCCGACAAAGTCGCGGTGTCGGGTGCCACAGCCATCACCGAGGACGTCATGGACGTGATCGCGGACGCGCACATCCGTTTCCCCGAAGGCTTCACCGTCCATCCCAGGGTTTTGTCCCAGATGCAACGCCGGGCCGACCTGATCCGCTCTGGTCCCATCGATTGGGCGACGGCGGAATTGCTGGCGTTCGGCTCGCTGTTGGTCGAAGGCCGTCGGGTGAGGATCGTCGGCCAGGACACGCGCCGCGGCACCTTCTCCCAGAGGTTCGGAGCTGTGGTCGACCGGGTGACCAACGAGGCGTATGTGCCTTTGAAGCACCTCACCAGCACCCAGGGCCCGATGGACATCTACGATTCCCTGCTGTCAGAGTACGCGGCGATGGGTTTCGAGTACGGCTATTCGCTGGCCGCACCCGATGCCCTGGTGGCCTGGGAAGCCCAGTTCGGAGATTTCGCCAACACGGCCCAGGCCATCGTCGATGAGTTCATCTCTTCGGGTGAGGCCAAGTGGCAACAACAGTCTGGTGTGGTTTTGCTCCTCCCCCACGGCTATGACGGCCAGGGCGCCGATCACACGTCGGCGCGCCTGGAACGCTGGCTCCAGTTGTGCTCCCAGAACGCGCTGACGGTGTGTCAGCCTTCGTCGCCGGCCAACTACTTCCACCTCTTGCGCAGCCATGTGTACGCTCCCTGGCATCGGCCGCTGATCGTCGCCACGCCGAAGTCCATGTTGCGCAACAAGATGGCAGTGTCTCAGCCCGAGGACTTCATGTCAGGGCAGTGGATGCCAGTTCTGCCTGACACATCCATTACCGACCCGTCCCGCGTTCGTACGATCATGCTGTGTTCGGGCAAGCTGAGGTGGGAGCTGATCGAGGAGAGAACCCGTCGCGGCCTGGACGACCAAGTCGCCGTCATCCCGATCGAGAGGCTCTACCCCATCCCGGGATCCGAACTGGCCCGCCAGCTGGCTCCGTACGGCCATGTCTCAGATATCAGGTACGTCCAGGACGAACCAGAAAACCAGGGTGCATGGCTTTTGTTTGAGAAGTACATTCCCCAGTTCACAGCCCCCCATATGCCAGACCGCCCGATCCAGCTTCGCGGGATCTATCGCCCCAGCTCGTGTGTGCCCGACGTGGGATCCCACCAACAGCACGACGCCGACCAGAAGAACCTGGTGGCCATGGCATTCAGCTGAGAAACACCCCACCGAGTCGTGACTGATATCAGACGGCATTCGGTGCAGTCAGGCTGAGGATAGTTGACCCATTTCTGGCATTGACATGGCGACTTTTTACTCTAAGGCCTTGCATATACTGCTGCCGCATGTCATCCTTGTACGGTTGCGACGAATCGGGGGGTTCGAGCACCCCGTAGTTAGTGACATCGTGAAGGAGGACAAGTGGACTGGCGTCATCAAGCCGCTTGCCTGACCGAAGATCCAGAATTGTTCTTCCCGGTTGGAAATACCGGTCCCGCATTGCTTCAAATTGAGGAAGCTAAAAAAGTATGCGCGCGATGCCATGTTCGCGAGGAGTGCCTGCACTGGGCCCTGGAGACCGGTCAGGACCACGGTGTCTGGGGTGGCATGAGTGAGGACGAGCGCCGCTCCATGAAGAGGCGCGCCGCCAGGTCCCGCTTGCGCATGGGCTGATCCCAGTAGCAATCTTTCACAAAGGTACGGACACGACTGCCCTGGCCCCGACCCCTTCCGGATTCGGGATGAGTTGGAATTCTCCATGAAGGTCTTGGAGCAAGGTCGTGACGATCGACAGCCCCAGACTCGTCCGAGCAGTGTCGTTGACCCGGAACCCTTCTGGTAACCCTTGACCGTTGTCGATGACGGCTACTTCCAAGGAGGCGTCGGGCTTTCTCTGGGGGGCTACGATCACTGTTCCTGTGCCCGCGATCAGCCCGTGCTCGATGGCGTTCTGGCACAGTTCGGTCACAATCAGGGAGAGCGATGTCGCCACCTCCGCGGGAATCTCGCCGAAGGTGCCGATGCGGCGCACATTCACGTGTCCTCGTTCGGCCGCCAGGTCCCCGGTCAGCATCAGCAACCGGTCCGCGACATCGTCGAAGGCCACGCTGCCCGACATTGAGTACGACAAGATTTCATGCACAACCGCGATCGCCTGGACCCGGGCCATCGCCTCTTCCAAGGCGCCTTGGGCCTCGGTGGACTTCATCCTCCGGGCTTGCAGGCGCAACAAGGCGCTGACGGTTTGAAGGTTGTTCTTGACCCGGTGGTGGATCTCACGGATGGTGGCATCTTTGGTGACCAGTTGGCGTTCCTTGCGCCGGATTTCAGTGGTGTCCCGGCACACGGCCAGGGTGCCGATCCGCCCGTGGTTGTCGGTCAGCGGGAGGATCCTCATGAAAACCGACGCGTGTTCGGTCTCGATGTCGGTCTCCTCGGAGACCCGGGACTTGAAGTGCGTGGCCAGACTGGAGTCGACCGGTCCGCCGGAGCGGTTCATCAGCGACGAGGTCAAGGGGACGATCTTCTCACCGATCAGGTCCGACATCAGTCCCATTTTCCGGTACACGCTGACGGCGTTGGGGCTGGCGTACTCGACGACTCCGGAGGTGTCCATGAGGATCAGCCCCTCGCCCACCCGCGGGCTGATGCCGGTCAGGCGGTTGTGGCCCTGGTCGGGGAAGCATCCCCGCCACGCCATCTTGGACAAGATATTGGCGGTCTCCAGGTAGTGGTCTTCCAATTCCCCGGGGGCTCGTACCCCCATCTGATTGGTGTGTCTTTCGACGATCCCCCAGCATTTCCCGTGCACCATCAGTGGAATGGCCCACACGTCGACGGGGATGCCCGCGCGCAGTTGGTTGTCGGAGGTTTCGCAAATCTCGTGGGAGAGGTACGCCTGCGTGACCAGATGTTCGGTGTCGTACGAGATGACGTCGGCGACGACGTCGTCTTCCAGTGCGGTGGGGCCGGTGGCCGGGCGGATTTGGGCGATAGCGTAGAACTGATTGTCGTCGATGCCTGGGACCCAGAGGATCAGATCGGAAAAGGCGAGGTCAGCCAAGATATGCCAGTCGTCGATCAGGGCTTCCAGGAATACAGCCTGAGCCTCGGGAATGGCGACGTGAGGCTTGACGGATGCGGGAATTCTCAGCACGAGATCAGCCTATCGGTCGCCCGGTTATCCCGCTGACACGATGATGCCACCCTGCCATCGTCGCCGGACCCGCTCCCGGTCCTTGTGACATCTCTTGCCCCGATATGGCAGACTTGTCCCCGCATCAACAGTGAGGAGTCAGTCATGGGCAAGGCGGGTCGCAAGCGCAGGGCACGCAAGACGAGCAAGGCCAACCACGGCAAGCGTCCAACCGCTTAGTCGTTCAGGCGAGGCCTGATTCCCGGCGTATCCTCCAACTGACCTTGTCGATCAGGGATTGCGGTGCGGGAGCCGGGGCGTACGCGTGTTTGACCGCTGAGCGGATCTTCTCCCAGATCTCGATCTCGTTGAGGCACTCTTCGCAAT
>WREX01000149.1 GCA_009779115.1 Propionibacteriaceae bacterium | reverse complement strand
TGCGCGATCAGGGCCGGGTCGTACGCGGGGTTGGTCGGGCATAAACCATTGACAAGGTCAGTGTTGCAGGTTTCGGAGTACGCGGGCTGGTGGAGGATGAAGACCACCACTGCTCCGGCGGCGAGAATACCGAGACAGATCAGGATCACTTTCTTCGGCCCGATCTTGTCGTCGAGCAGGCCGAACAGGATGGTCACGATGCCGGCGATCAGGTTGGCGGCTGCCCCGAACATGATGATCTCGGTGGTCGAAAATCCGAAGGAGTGGGCGGCGATGACGGCCCCGAAGCTGAAGACCGCCGCCAGGCCGTCGCGGAACAGGGCCGAGGCCAGCAGGAAATACGCCACGTGCCGGTCGGTTTTCCAGATGTGGGCGATGCTGCGGAACAGCGCCATGTAGGCCCCGCCGATGCCGAGCTTGCTCTGTGGGCCGTCGGTACGCGGGCGGTCCTTGACGGTGAGGAAGGTGGGGATGGTGAAAATCAGGGCCCACAACCCGCACACGATCATGGACGCGCGAATCTTCGTCGGGGTGTCGGTGATCCCGAACAGACCTACCTCAGGCTGGATGAACAAGAACAGGATGACCAGCAGGACCAGAATCCCCCCGATGTACCCCATGCCCCAGCCGAAACCCGAGACCTTACCGACATTCTTCTCCGTTGCCACCTGGTCAATCGTGGCATTGTAGAACGAACTGGAGATCTCTCCGACGATGGACCCGACCCCCAGGATGATCAGACCCGCGATCAGATACGACGGGTGGGGGGCGATGAAGAACAGTCCCATCGACATCGCCGCCAGGACCCAGGTCAGCACGCGCATGTTGCGGACCAGATGGCCGGACCGGTCGGCAGTTTGTCCCAAGACCGGGGCGATCACGGCGATGATGATGCCAGCGATCGTCGTCGACACCGACAACGCCACGGTGGGGCCATTGGAGTCGTCAGCATTCGAACTGAAATAACTGGGTGTGGTGATGTACACGGCAAACACGAAGGTGGTGATGACCGTGTACCACGGCTGGGTGCCCCAATCCCACAAGGCCCAGCCCAGGACGCGGATGCCGCGGCTCTTCGTGTTCTTCGCCAGCGCCAGCGAGGGTGAGTCATCCGGTGGTTGGGTTGTCGTACTCATTGTGTCTCCCACAGGTCTCGTCCGGCCAAGACCCGGGCGAGCCGGTCAGGACGGTCGGTGATAATTCCATCGACTCCCAGGTCGATGAGCTGCTCCATGTCGTCAGTCTCGTCCACGGTCCACACGTGAACCACCTTGCCCAGGGCATGGACCCGGGCGATCATGGGGCGGGTGACCACGGGCACGGTCACAGGTCCGAGTTTTTGGGTGCGGGGCACCTGAACTGCCACACCAGGGGAGGATACTATCGCGCTCGCCAGCGGGACGAACGCAGTCCACGCCACACCCGGGGGCGCCATAGCCGTGGGGATCTGTCCGTGGGTCAGTGTCCGGAACCGAGACAGCCTGGCTTGTGAGAACGAGTCCACCAGGATGCGGTTGTGCAAGTGGTGGGCCAGGATGGCCTTCACCAAGGGTACGATCGCGCCTTCCACTTTCAGATCGACGTTGAACCGTGTCTGGGGCAGGGCTTCAACGACATCGTCGAAGAAAGGAATCGGCTCTCCGCTGATGAGCGTGATCTGGCTGAGTTCCGCCGCTGTGTAATCGGCCACGCGTCCCGCCACACCGGCGACCCGATCGAGAGTCTCGTCGTGCATGCACACCAACCGGGCGTCCCGGGTCGCCTGAACGTCGGTCTCAATGTATCGATATCCCAGAGAAACAGCCTGTGAAAAAGCAAAAAGTGTGTTTTCTTTGCCCAGATTGGGTTCCCAGTACGAGCCTCCGCGATGAGCCATGGCGACGAAACGGGGCGAGCAGTACGGGTAGTCTTGGGCGAACATCACACCTCGGTACTCGTCTGGGGGGCACGAGGGGTGTGGACAGCGGGGGTGATTGTCACGGCTTCATTCTGCAACAATTCCTAACCCCGGTCAATGCCCGCCCTCCAGCACGTGATAAGCCCGTGATACCGACCCGATGGGGGAGCAGAATAGACCCATGACCACAGTTTTATCCATCCAGTCGTCTGTCGCCTATGGACACGTCGGCAACTCCGCCGCGGCCTTCACCCTGATGCGCATGGGCGTCGAAACCTACCCAGTCTTCACCGTGCACTATTCCAACACGACCAGCTACGGAACCTGGAAGGGCCCGGTTTTATCCGCCGACGATGTCATGGACGTTGTCACTGGTGTGGACGAACGGGGGGCATTGGCCGAGGTGGACGGGATCTTGTCGGGTTTCCAGGGCTCGCAAGCGATGGGGAACACCATCTTGTCCGCGGTCGAGCTGGTCAAGACCCGCAACCCGAAGGCCGTCTACTGCTGTGACCCGGTCATGGGCGACGTGGGGCGAGGCATGTACGTCGCCGCAGGTATCCCGGAATTCCTGCGCGACCAGGTCATTCCCAAGGCGGACATCGCCACACCCAACCAATACGAACTCGACTACCTGACCGGGCGTGAAACCCGGACTCTGGCCGACCTGCTCGAAGCCGTCGACACCTTGATCGCCCAGGGCCCGCAGACTGTCCTGGTAACGTCCGCTGTGGCTGACGACATCAAGGAGGACTCGATCTCCATGCTGGCCGCGACTGCCGAAGAGGCCTGGCTGGTGTCGACCCCGCGCATCGACCAGGTTTTCACCGGCTCTGGTGACGTCACCTCAGCCGCTTTTCTCGCCCGTCTGCTGGACACCGGCAAGCTCGACGTGGCCCTGAAAGCCACGGCCGACATCGTCTATTCCCTGCTCTTCGCCACAGCCGAAGCCGGTCGGCGCGAATTGGCTTTGGTGCCGGCCCAAGACCTGATCGTCCACCCAGACCACACTTTCGACGTGGTACGGGTGCGTTAAGTCAGTGTTACTGCAGAAATGAATGGATGTTTGCACCGAGGGCGTTGAGCCGTCCGGGCAGTTCTTCGTACCCTCTGGTGATCACATAGGTGTCTTCGAGGACCGTTTCGCCGCGTGCGCCCAGCGCCGCGAGGAAGAGGCACATCGCCGGTCTCAGCGCTGGTGGACAGGCGATCTCCCCGCCGCCGCGCCAGCGGGTCGGGCCGGTGACCATGATGCGGTGGGAATCCAGCAGTGTCAGGTTGGCGCCCAGTTTGGTCAGGCCCATCAGGTGAATCATGCGGTGGTCGTACACCCAATCGAAAATTGTGGTTGTCCCCTGGGCCATCGCGGCGATGACGGCGAAGAAGGGGAGATTGTCGATGTTCAGCCCGGGGAAGGGCATGGGGTGGATCTTGTCGACCGGGGCGACGAGTTTGGATGGCTTCACGGTCAGGTCGACCAGTCTGGTCATCTCGTTACGCGACTTGTATTCTTCGGTGACCGAATAGTCCAGTTTCATCGAATCCAACACGGCCAATTCGATTTCCATGAATTCGATGGGCACGCGTGTAATCGTCATTTCTGAGTTGGTCGCCACGGCGGCGGTCAGCAGACTCATCGCTTCAATCGGGTCCTCGGAAATGTCGTACGCGACATCCACATCGATGTCCTCGACACCATGAATCGTCAAAGTCGTCGTTCCGATCCCCTCGATGACAACGCCTAATTGCGTGATGAAATCGCACAGGTCCTGGACCATGTAGTTGGAACTGGCATTGCGGATGATCGTGACGCCTTTCACGTATACCGCCGCCATGATGGCGTTTTCAGTCACCGTGTCGCCGCGCTCGGTAAGCGTGAACTGGCGCACATCTTTGGCCGGTGGGACCACGTTGCAGTGGTAGAAGCCCTCGGTCGCTTCAACGGACAACCCCAGATGCCGTAATGCCTGGAGATGGGGTTCGACTGTGCGGGTGCCCAGATTGCAGCCTCCGGCGTACGGAAGGGTGAATGAGGAGAACTTGTGCATCATCGGGCCCAGGAAGAGCAAGATGCTACGGGTACGCCGGGCGGCCTCCAGGTTCATCGTCGACAGGTCGAGGTTGGCCGGAGGCACGAGGGTCAGATCCATCTGATCGTCGCTCCACCGGCATTCCACCCCGATACTGGAAAGGACCTCCACCAGGCGGTGGACCTCCTCAATACGGGCGATGCCCCGCAAGGTCGTACGGCCCCGGTTCAGCAGGGAGGCGCACAGAGTCGAGACGGCCGCGTTCTTGCTCGACCTGGTCTCGATTTTTCCGTGCAGGCGCCTGCCACCTTCGATGGAGAAGGTCAGGGCCCCGCTGCCCGGGGTGATCAGCTGCTTGTCGAGCACGTCGGACAGGCGGTTGAGCATCTCCAGGGAAAGGTTCTGATTGCCTGCTTCGATACGCCCGATGGCGCTCTGGCTTGTGCCAAGAGCCCTTGCCAAATCTGACTGGGTCATTCCGCGTCCTTGGCGCGTGTCCCGGATCAAAATGCCGATAGTCTGTGCTGATGTCGCCATGCGGGCAGTTTATCTCATGTGTGAGATAACTCAGGGGCAACACCACCCTCATGTCGCGGGATCGTGAAAGGAACAGTGCCTGACATCGGACCTGTTCCAGGATAGAGTTACCCCATGACCCATTTCGACACAGTGATCCTGGGTGCAGGACCTGGTGGTTATGTCGCCGCCATCCGTTGCGCCCAACTAGGAATGAGAACAGCAATTGTAGAAAAGCAGTGGTGGGGAGGTGTCTGCCTGAATGTGGGGTGCATTCCGACCAAGTCCTTG
>WREX01000148.1 GCA_009779115.1 Propionibacteriaceae bacterium | reverse complement strand
GCTGGCCATTCTGGCAGCGATCGCGATGGCGTTCGACCAGTCATAGGTCGGGGTGTTGCAGGCCTCGAAACCGGTCAGGTCGCAGATCATCGACCCGGACTCGAACAGCGCCTGGAATTTGCCATGGTCGGAATAGGCTTCGCCGACGTACGCGGTGAGGAATTCGTCGCGTCCGATGATCGTGTCGCAGACAGCGGGGACGTGATGTTGCCAGCAGCCGCCCCCCAAGAAGCTGATGACGTCTTTGCAACTGGTGTTTTTGTTCAAGACACCTTCCACATGTCGCTGGAGTTTGTACTCCGACATGATGGGTTCAGGCATGGACATTTCGCCATGGAACCTGAGGTGGTCGGGTATCTCTTTATAGATATCTTCCGAACTGGCCATTTTCAGGGCGGCGAGCATCGCTGCCTTGATCTTTGGTTCAGAGTTCGGAATGTACGGATGTGCAACTTTCGTTTCACTCATATCGATACGTCTCCATCTGTTGAGAATGTCGGGGACTGCCCAAGACAGACCCCCTGTAATTGTTGTGACCACGATCCATTCGTCACGGAATGGTGTGGCGTCCACTGGATCGGGCTGCTACGTCCACGTCGCGTTCTCTGCCCGGCGAGGGCCTGGCAATTCGAAGAGGTCCTCCCCAAATCCCTCAACCAGTGAGCGGTGTGAGATCACCTAGACTGCTTGTGACAGCCAGTTTGTGGTGCACCTCAAGAAGGGTTTGCCTCCACACGCCGTAAACTATACTCAGTCGGACAATCCCGCGAAACCCCTATCATCCAATGATTGATAGCCGGCGTCTGGGAACAGGCACAGATGCCGATAGGATGAAGGCATGGCCCGAGTCGTTGTTAATGTGATGCCCAAACCCGAAATTCTCGATCCCCAGGGGAAGGCGGTGACCGGTGCTCTGAAGCGCATGGGACATGAAGGTTTCTCCGTCCGCCAGGGTAAGCGGTTCGAGATCGAAGTCGAGGGGGACCTCACACCGGCTCGCTTGGAGGAGGTGCGCCAGTACGCGGAAGCTGTCCTGGCGAACACGGTGATCGAGAACTTCGAGGTCGTCAGCCAATGAGAATCGGTGTTGTGAGGTTCCCGGGCTCGTTGGACGACCAGGACGCCATGCGCGCCATCCGGTTGATGGGTGGCGATCCGGTTGCCCTGTGGCACAAGTCGGATGATCTGGGGTCGGTCGACGCTGTCATCCTGCCGGGCGGTTTTTCGTACGGAGACTACCTCAGATGCGGTGCGATAGCGCGTTTCTCCCCGGTGATGGGCGAGGTCGTCCGCCGGGCCGGGCAGGGGATGCCGCTGCTGGGGATCTGCAATGGATTCCAAATTCTCTGTGAAGCCCGGTTGTTGCCCGGCGCCTTGATCCGCAACGAGGTGCGGGTGTTCACCGCGGTCGAACAGCGGCTGCGCATGGAGTCGAACTCGACGGTGTGGACCAGCGCGTACACCCCTGGGGCCGAGGTCAGCATGGCGCTGAAGAATGGCGAGGGCAACTATCAGGCGGACGCGGAGACGATCGCCCGCCTCGAAGGCGAGGGGCGTGTGGTTGCGCGTTATCTCGACAATCCGAATGGTTCGGTCCACGACATCGCCGGGATCGCCAACGAGCGCGGCAATGTGGTCGGCCTGATGCCCCACCCCGAGCACAACGTCGACCCCGAGATCGCCACCACCTTGGATGGCCGGGGTTTCTTTGAATCCGTGGCGGCTTTCCTGTCGGCGTAAACTGACATCATGACAGCTCTGATCGAGTCGGCCCTGGCGAGGGGCCTGGACACTCGGGTTGTCGTGATGGGAATCGATGTTCTGAGTCGTACGGGCCCTGTCTTCGCAGACCTGTTTCCCGGTGAGCGAGCGGTGATCGTGGCTGATGGCAACACCTGGCAAGCGGCATCTGAGCAAGTCATCCTGTCTTTGGCCGCCCGTGGCATTGAGATGGACGAAGCTGTCGTCTACCCGGCAAGCCCGACGCTGTTCGCCGACGACCGTATCGTTGCCAACCTGTGTTCCCGCTTGTCACCGACATCGGCTGTGCCCGTGTCCCTGGCCTCAGGGAGTTTGAATGATGTGACGAAACTGGCCAGCTCTCGTCTGGGACGCAGCTATATCAATGTGTGCACAGCAGCGTCGGCAGATGGCTACACCTCCTTCGGTGCGTCGATCACTGTGAACGGCATCAAGGTCACCCAGCAGTGCCCCGCCCCGCGCGGGGTGATCGTACCTCTGGATGTCATGGCGCGGGCCCCCGCCCGGCTGACCGCTTCCGGCTACGGCGACCTGATCGAAAAGATTCCCGCCGGGGCGGACTGGATCGTGGCCGACGAACTGGGCCTCGATCCCATCGACGACTATGTCTGGGGCTTGGTCCAAGGACCATTGCGCGATGCCCTGGGCCAACCCACCCGACTCGTGGCAGGCGACCCGGACGCCATGGCCCGCCTGGCTGAGGAACTGATCATGTCCGGCCTGGCCATGCAGGTCTTCTCCTCGTCGCGTCCGGCGTCGGGTGCGGGCCACTACTTCTCCCACCAGTGGGAGATGGAGGGCTACGGCACCACCTGGGAACCACCGTTGTCCCATGGATTCAAAGTGGGTCTGGGCACAGTGGCCATGTCTGCCCTCTACGACCAGGTCCTCACCCTAGACCTGTCGAAGATCGACATCGACTCCCGGCTGGCCACCTGGCCGACACGCGACCAAGACGAGCACAGGGTACGCGCACTGCAACCCAACCCCGCCATCTGCGAGGCCGCCGTACTCCAGTCTCGGGCCAAGCTGTTGTCGAAAGACGAAGCCAGAACCCGATTGTCGCTCATCCAGAACCGCTGGAGCGCCATCAGAACGAGGGTAGCAGCCCAGGTCCTGCCCGCCCGTGTCGTCGAACAGATGCTCCGCGACGTCGGCGCCATCCACCACCCCTCACAGATCGGCGTCAGCCTGGCTGATCTTCGTACTGCTTATTATCGGGCCCAGACCATCCGTACCCGCTACACCGTCCTCGACCTGTTGGCGGACGTCGGACAGCTGAACCAGGTCGTGGACTCCCTGTTCCTCCCGGGTGGCTACTGGCACAACCGCGGCGAAACGGTGTGAGCCACCTCAGTGATTCTCCGGCATGGATTCCCAGATTTCCTTGCACTCCGGACACACCGGGTACTTCTCCGGGTTGCGCGACGGCACCCAGATTTTCCCGCACAGTGCCACCACCGGCGTCCCCATCACCATCGCCTCAGTCAGCTTGTCCCGCGAGACATAATGAGACAAACGCTCATGGTCATGATCGTCCTCAAGACGAGTGTCGCGTTCCAGCAGGGTCTGAGACCCCGGGGCCAGTGTGGTTGACATGTCACTAGCCTAACCCCGAATGCACCGATCCATGGCTGCTGCGCGACCCTGTCGAGGCACGCTGGCTCGTCGGGCGGCGCTCAACAGACGTCCAGTCTGCCCTCACGCCACCCACCGACCCATCGCACCCCCACAGTGTCGCTCGCGACGCCAGCAATCGGTGCGTTCGGGCTAACGGTGCTACCAATGGAATTGAGTGATCGGGTCTAAGATGAAATCTGCCTAGGAAGGACCACCATGACAGTGAAACGAATTCTGGCCGTACTGGTCGCGCTTGCGGCCCTGGTGACTGTGTCAGGTTGCTCGGCGGGGACGGCGAAGGTCGCGGCCACGGTGAATGGCCAGGTCATCGACGAAAATCAGGTTCAGTCGGCGGCATTGGAAGTTGGCAACATCTTGTCCGCCAGTCCTACCTACGAGGACTTCGACCCGGTGGCTTTTGTCCTCCAGAATGAGATTGTGGGCGCCATGCTGACGTCGGCACTGTCCCAGGTGGGGGTCACGATCACCGATGACCAGCGTCAACAACTGTGGTCCTCCTCCTTCGATCCGACCTCTCCCGAATACCAGTTGTGGACCGATCCCAAAACAAGACCTGGGTTGATCGGGTATATCGACTACGCCCTGGTGGGGCAGATGTCCCAGGCGGGCGGCCTCGACTCCAACAAGGTGATGTCCTTGGTCAATGCGATGACCGTGACGGTGAATCCTCGCTATGGTGTGTGGGATTCAGACAATTGGACCGTGTCGTCTCGTACATTAGGGCAGGGGTCAGGTCCGTTGGCCGACCCCACCGGCTTTACCATACCCTCATGACGGAAACCGGCCCCACCCCGGACACGCTGGCCCAACTCGGACGCCTGGCTGAGGTCATGCACACGCTGCGGGCGCAGTGCCCGTGGGACGCCCAACAGACTCATGAATCCTTGATGACTTATCTGATCGAAGAGACGGCCGAAGTCGTCGAGGCCGTCGAGAATGGCTCGGACGAACAGATGGTGGAGGAGTTGGGGGACCTGTTGTTGCAGATTTATTTCCACTCCGAGATCGCCCAGGAGTCAGGCGCGTTCACTTTGGCCGACGTCGCGGGCCACGTGTCCGACAAGTTGATCACCCGCCATCCGTCCATCTACGCCGGGGCCAGCCGTCACGAGGATGACCCGGATCTGTGGGAGAAGAGGAAGAAGATCGAGAAGCAGCGGCTCTCGGCGGTCGACGGTATTCCTGAACAACTGTCTTCCCTTGCCAGAGCCAATAAGGTGGTCACGCGCATCCGTTCCCACGAGGTGGAGGTGCCGCTGGACGACACACCGATCACTGCTGCGCAAGCCGGTGTCGCCATCCTTGATGTCGTCGCCCGGGCCCACGCCTCAGGCATCGATCCCGATCAAGCAGTACGACAAGCAGTGCGCCATCTGGAGGAACAAGCCCGCCTGGCCGAGCAGTGACGAAGTGAGCCGGGAGCAATCGGTAGACTATCCGCCATGGTGGCTCAAACCCGTGACCTGGTTGTGGTGGTCGATTTCGGAGCACAGTACGCACAGTTG
>WREX01000147.1 GCA_009779115.1 Propionibacteriaceae bacterium | reverse complement strand
CCGCTGTTCCCAAGCGTCAGTGAAACCAGCAAAACGGATGGCCGGTGCCGTTGTACTACCGCCCATTGTTCTCACCCCGGAGCAGGGCTTGGAACTCGGCGAGCCCTTCCATGTCGTATTCATTGCCCGTCAGGCCGTCAATTAGAGCTGACAACGTGAGCTTGGTCTCCACAATCTCGCTGGCAACATCGGCATATGTGGTGGCGTATTTTTCGTTCAGCGCGCGCACCCGGGCCACGAGATCGGCAATGACCGTGCTGGGCATCTCGCCCAGCGCATCGCTCAGCGGCGAAATCCATTTCCTCTCCAACAGGTCGGTAACCTGCTCGTCAGTCAACGCCTCGATTGTGGCTTTGGTGGCGAGGCCCAGCGCCGCCGCGCCGTCCTTGGCTTGTTTCTTTAGCTCTTTCTCTTCCGCAATCAATGATTGAACACGGAACACCGTCCGCTCAAACGAGTCTTCGTCGTAGGTGATCACGGTCGTCTTGGCCTGTGCCGGGGTGCCCAATAATCCCTTCACGGTTCTGTTCACTGCGGCGGGAACGAACGAGTCGTTGGCATCGTTGAGGATGTCGCTGTCCTTTTGTTCCTCTGTCAGCGAGTCAATTATCTCCTCGTATTCGGCCTCGATCTCTGAAAGGCGACTCTGAATCTGCTTCAGAGCGTCGGCTTGGTCTTTCAGGAGCGTCGCCTGAACGAGCTCAAAGGGGATGACATGGCCTGCCCACCCGTCTTGCACTTCCTGATCTTTGCCGTCTCTCTTCTTTGTCACCATCAAAGGGTCCACCTTCTTGGCGGCGACGAAACCTTCGGATTGCAAAACCTCCAGATCTGCAGCAACCGTCGTCCACTCGTCATAAAACGCCTGGTACACGCTGTACTGGTCGATGAGTTGAACCTTGGCCAGGCGGTCGAAAATGGCATCCGAGATGACCGATTCCTCCTTGATGATGTTGACGCCTTTCCACCCCTCGATCAACTCACACTTGAGCCAGGCGGGGAAGCCCTCGAACGCTTCGTCATACCGGCGCTTCCACGCGATGACCGCGTGGTGGCCGCTGATTGTCGCCGCCAGGTCGTTCGTGGCCACCTTGACATACGGAGTGCCCTCAGCAGTGAACAGGGCCTCTTCGAGACCGCCGAACGCCTGCCAGTAGTCGTCGAGCGCAGATATTTCAGATTCAGGGATACCACCGAACATTGAGGCGTAAATGTCCCATGTTTCGGGCGCTTCCGATGAGTCGACGTAGCGCGGAATGTTGAGGTTGTAGTCGTTGGATCGGATTTCGTCCTGGCTGACCACGCGGGAGAATCTGCCCACATCCAGGCGCCCGATGACGGTGTCGGCGATCTTCTTGATGTCACAGGCTCGGAGAACGTTGTTCTTACCATCCTTCGCGAAGCCTTTGGATGCGTCTATGATCAAGACATCGCTCGTCGCCCGCTTCTTCTTCAACACCATGATGATCGTTGGAATGCTGGTGCCGAAGAAGATGTTGGCGGGCAATCCGATGATGGCATCAATGTGATTGCGCTCGATGAGGTTCTTGCGTATTGTCCCCTCTTCGCCACCTCGGAACAGAACGCCATGCGGCAGAACGATGGTCATGATGCCGTCCGGTTTCAGGTGAAACAGATCATGCAGCAGGAATGCGAAGTCGGCCTTCGTCTTGGGCGCCAACCCGAACCCGGCAAAGCGGGCATCGCTTTCCTTACTCGCGGAGTCCCAAGCCTGCGAGTAAGGCGGATTTGACACCACAACATCCACATACAAAGGCTCATAGGTGTGCAACGGGTCGCTGTCCTCGAAATACGGCCAATCATCTTCAAGCGTGTCACCGTTCCGGGTGACAATGTTGTCAGGAAGTATGCCGCGCATGATCAGGTTCATACGCGTGAGGTTGTAGGTATTCTCTTTCAACTCCTGAGCGTAATACTTGATGCTGTCCTCGCTGGCAATATGCTTTGCCACGGCCTTGCCAATGTTGACCAGAAGCGAACCAGAACCACTTGTCGGATCGTAAATTTTGATTTCAGAGCGATCCTTCACATGATCGGCCACGATCTCCGACATGAGCAGTGACACCTCATGGGGCGTGTAGAACTCGCCCGCCTTTTTGCCCGCATTGGCGGCGAACATGCCGATCAAGTATTCGTAGATGAAGCCCAGAACGTCGTAGCCCTGCTTGCCGTCCATCGGGATATCCTTGATCAACTGGATCAGATCGCTGATGGCCTTCGTCTGCGTGCCAGAACTGTCACCAAGCTTGGACAACCCCGTTTGCAGTGTGTCGAGAATTCGGTCGAAGACCTTCTTGTGGGTGGGACTGATCAGGCGGCTGAACGCAGAGAGCGCGTCACGGACATCGGACACATCAAAGTCCCTACCCTTGGCGATCCAGGTCGAGAACAGGTTCCCGCGGGAGATGAAGTATCCGATGTTGTGTTGGATGGACTCGACGGTGGGCGCGTCGTCTTTTGAGAGCGTTGTGATGTCTGAAACCGCTGGGATGTCGTCCTCGCTGCCACCCCGGGCTTTGACATACTTGACCTCGGTGTCCGACAGATACTTGTAGAAGATGAAACCGAGGATGTAATCCTTGTACTCATTCGCCTCGATCTTCGACCGCATCTTGTTTGCGGACTCCCAGATTTTCGACGCAAGTTGTTGCTTGTTCATGTGTCTCTCAGGCTCCTGGATGGCTCGCAGCGAGGAAGGATCGCCACTGCCTGTGGTTCTTGGGCGGATCGTCATGACTCCTAAAGGAGTCAAGCATGTTTGCAGTTTGTCCCACTGCAACAGTCACAGCAGTTCCTCCTTCCAGTCGATCTCGGTTCGTCAGTCCAACCCACAATGCGTTGCTGACAACATTGCCACGCTTGAGCGTTCGGTCTTCTTGGCGTCATCACCGACTACTGCGCCAAGAAGATTATCCCTTACCTGTTGGGAAAAGGCTTGCCCGACATACCAGCAGGGACGAGGTCTTACCGCCACGAACTATTTGCCACCCGGGAGCGCTTGGCGCTTGACGGCCCCACACCGGCCTCCCCCGCTGCTACACTCGACGTGAACCAATCAACGCAGAGATTCTCATATTTCATGGACCGAATCACGAGGTCAGGCCACCGCAGCAGGGACCAGCATCGAGACACCGAAACGGAGCTAAGCATGCCGTCAGTAGTAAACAGAATCAGGGAGGTTACACAGCCCCGAGGGGGCTACATCAACCCGAAGTCGTTGGAGGTCACGAAGTTACCGGCCCCGGTCGCGCTGAATGCCTCCGAGAACGTTCACGCCAGCCTGGTCGGCCTGTCAGTCGATTACCTCACTCGCTACGCGCTTGGCACCCCCAAAGAGAAGGCGTTTGCCATCTCGCTTAAGGGAGCTGTCAAACTTGACTGGCCCTTCGATCATGACGCATCGGATGAGGCATGGGAACTTTTGAACGCCGTCAATCTGGAGACCCGGGAGGGAATCGCCGCCGCTGTCAGGCTGGCGGGCTTCGATGTCGTGTATCGGGCCGGGCCAACCCACTTTCGGCCAGTCGAAGAGATAGATCCGGACGAGGCCACCACCGGCAACATCAAGACGATGGTGGATCGGTCACTGACCTTCTTTCAGCAGTACGGGCCGATCACTGCCGACGGCTTCACCTTCAGAAGCGCCGACGGCGGGCCAGGCGGCTACACCGACATTGTGGACGCGGGCGACGGCGACTTTTTGACTGCCGATACGCTGTGGGACTTCAAGGTCTCCACGAATCCCCCGAAGTCACCGAACACGTTGCAGTTGCTCATGTACTACCTCATGGGCCAACGGTCAGGCCAGGACGTGTTTAAGTCAATCACCCACCTCGGCATCTACAACCCGCGCCTCAACGAAGTTTACCGAATCGCGCTCGCCGTCATTCCACCAAACGTGGTCGAAGAAGTCTCCCGCGACGTGATCGGCTACAAATAACCCAAAGTTCGAGAAAACAGGAGCACAATGACCATGACCACCGACCCCTTCGATCCATTCAGGATGCCGGACCCATCTCAACCGCAGTTCCTGAGCCCGCAGATGAACCCCATGCTCAACCCGCGCATGAATCCGATGCTGAATCCGCAGGCCAATCCCATGTTGAACCCCAAGGCCAACCCGATGCTCAATCCGAAGGCCAACCCGGCGCTGAACCCGTGGGGCAATCCAGAAGACCTCGGCATAACGCCTCAGTGAAGACCTCTTGAGTTGGAATCAGTCGGTCGCGAGTTCAAGTCTCGTCAGCCACCCCCGATTGAGCCGAGAGCAGACGAGCTTGCTCGTATGCCTCGGCGTCAGTGATGCCCCTTTCGGCTTCGCGCGCCCATCACAAGCCGGGGCGCTCTCACACCCCAGGCGCACCGGCCACCCCTGGCCGTTAGACTGGACGGCATGACTGGCGTTGAACCCTCCGCCCCCGACCCATCAGACCCGAGGTGGGTCGTTCGCGACGAGTTCATCATCGAAGGCGCCAACTTCTCCACCATGGACGGCTTCTACGACGAAGTCGAACGCGTCTTTACCGCCGGGCTGACATGGCGGATCGGACGGAATCTGGACGCGTTCAACGACGTGCTGCGCGGCGGGTTTGGTCGCTATGAGTACGGCGCGCCGATCCTGGTCACATGGCGGCACCATGCCAAAAGCGAACGCGATCTTGGGGCTGACATGGTGGCAGCCCTTGACGCGATCATCCTGGACGACCAGGGCGGGCATGACTGCCTTCTCGTCATCGACTAGCCACACTAGCGCAGCCGCTCACAGCCTTCAGATCCGCCCGGAACTGGGAGGTTTGGTAAATGGCAAGCATCAGTCATCCGCATCCAAGTCGGCGATCAGTTCGTCGAACGACGTGTAGCTTTTCGCCGGGATTCGCCCAGCGATGATG
>WREX01000146.1 GCA_009779115.1 Propionibacteriaceae bacterium | reverse complement strand
GCCTCGGAGATCAGGTCGAAGCACTTGGCCCAGGGCCAGTCGCCATCCAGGTCGATGTCGGTCCCGTGCAGGGTGACCCAGCGCCGTCCCAGCGCCGCATCCGCCGCCTGCTGAATGATCCGGCGGGTGATGTCGGCAACGGTGAACTGATCTTGCCAGGCGGCATAGAACTCCAGCATGGAAAATTCGGCCGAATGCGCCGAGTCGATGCCCTCATTGCGGAAGATGCGCCCGATCTCGTACACCCGGTCGGCCCCCCCGACCATGGCCCTCTTCAGGTACAACTCCAGCGCGATCCGCAAAGTCATCCCGACATCGAAGGCGTTCAGGTGAGTACGGAACGGTCGCGCCGCCGCGCCTCCGTGGATGAGTTGGAGGACCGGCGTCTCAATCTCCAGGAAACCTTCCTCGTCGAGGGTCGACCGGATCGATTTCATGACGGTCGAGCGCGTACGAACCATGTCGCGCGATTGCGGCCGTACCACCAGGTCGGCGTACCTCTGCCGTACCCGAGTCTCCTCTGACAAGCCCTTATGAAGAACCGGCAAGGGTCGAAGCGCCTTGGACGCCAGCTGCCAGGACGAGGCCAAAACCGACAATTCACCACGTTTGGATGCGATTACCCGCCCGGTCACCTCGATGAAATCGCCGAGGTCGACGTCGGCCTTCCAGGCGTCCAGACGGTCCTGGCCCACCTCCGCCAGCGAGATCATCACCTGGAGCCGCTCGCCCGTGGTCTGAGCATTGAAGCTCCCCTGCAGGGTGGCAAAACATAACTTGCCGGTGTTCCGCAGGAAGATGACCCGCCCGGCCACGCCGACAACCTCATCCGTCTCTTCACCGGGAGCCAGATGCCCCCACCGGGCCCGCACGTCAGCCAGGGAGATGGTCCGCGGCACACTGACCGGATAAGGCAGTGTGCCCTGCGCCAACAACCGTGCACGCTTGTCCAGGCGTACCCGCATCTGTTCACTCAAATCGGCAGGTTCGAACACGTCCGGTGTCTCAGGGGTTTCAGTCACGGGACCACACTACCCTGCGACGACCCAGCAATGCGGCTGCTGGGCTGGCGTACAATCCCATGTCATGCGTGCTTCACATGGTCACGACCCGCGGTTGGTGCCCGACCGGTCCCGACCCGGGTCGTGGATCGTACGCGTCGGGGGAGCGGACCAGTCCTACATCGACACCCGGGACCCGACCTATCTGGAGTTTGACTACGCCCAACAGATCGCATTCGTGATCGAGGACGCCTTCCCGCCGCGGGCCCGGATCACCGCCATCCACGTCGGTGGCGCGGGCATGACGATCCCGCGGTACATCGCCTACACCCGCCCGACCTCCGGCCAGATCGTCTTCGAGCCCGACGCCACGCTGACAGAGGCAGTACGGGAAGTCGCCCCCCTGCCACGCAACAGCGGGATCAAGGTACGCCCGGTTGACGGCCGAAAAGGCCTGGCCGAAATCCCCGATGACTACGCCGATCTGATCGTGATCGACGCCTTCGCAGGCGCCAGTGTGCCCCCCGATTTGGGGACCACCCAATGGTTCGCCGATGTCCGCCGGGTCCTGAACCCGCCGGGAACCCTGGCAATGAACATCACCGGTTACGCCACCGCCGAGTACACCCCCCGCATCTTGGCAACGATCATGACCCAGTTCTCGCCGGTGACTATCGGCGCCGAGCCCTCCGCCTGGAAGGGCCGCCACTTCGGCAACTTCGTCATCGCCGCCGGTCCGGGGGCCGATCCCTTTCAATGGGAACAGCGCAGCCGCGGCAACCCTTTCCCCTATCGCCTGCTCTACGGCCTGGAACTGGACCGCTGGGTCGGCGCCGCCCGCCCCTTCACCGACGACGACAGCCAGGCTTCCCCACAACCACCCTGGGGTCTGACATTTTTTTCGTGAGCGACTCGTCGTACCCCCTGTTGTCGTGACGAATGCCGTGGCCGATGCGCCACAATAGACCTATGACAAACTCCCCGGACACCCCCCAGCCGAGACCGCCCAAGAAGCCCCCTCGTCGGCATCGCCGGGCCTGGGGCTGGCTGGTCGTCCTGGTGGTCGTCGTCCTCGTCGTGGGTGGGGTTTTCGGCACCCTGCTGGTCTCCAACGCCATGACGACCAGCAAGTACGCCGACTCGATCGCGTCGAATGACAACGTTGGTAGTCTGTCTTGTTCGATCCTCGGCTCAAGCCCGGTCCCGATCGTCTCCGGCACGTCCTTCGCGTCCCTGCGCCACGGTGTGGGCTGGTATGAAGGCAGCGCCCTGCCTGGTCAGGTTGGCAATTTCGCCGTGGCCGGTCACCGGCTCGGCTGGGGCCAACCCTTCGCGCACTTGGACAGACTCCAGGTGGGCGATCAACTCCAGATCACCGCGCAGGGAACAACATATACCTACACCGTCATCACAGGCCCGACCGTGGTGTCCGACAAGCAGTCCGATGTCTTGGCCAGCGTCCCCGCAGCCGCCGGTCGCGTACCTTCGAAGGCCCTGATGACGCTGACCACCGCCGCCAGTCTGCTTCCCTCCCCCCACCGCTTGGTCGTTGTCGCCGAACTCACCAGTACGACATGACTCCCGTCCGAAATACCGCAGGACGCAACAAGTCGTCATTCATCAAGCGTTAAGCTGGACCCATGTCAGACCTAGAAGCCCTTGTCCAAGCGATTAAAAATGAGGCGATTGTCTGGGGCCGGGTGACCCTGTCCTCGGGTCGCGAAGCCGACTATTACGTCGACATGCGCCGGGTCACCCTGGATGGCGCGGCTGCCCCCCTGGTCGGACGAGTCATGCGCACGCTCACCGCAGACTGGCAGTACGACGCTGTCGGCGGACTGACCCTCGGCGCGGATCCCGTCGCCACATCCATGCTCCACAGTGCAGCAGCCAATGGACAACGTCTGGACTGTTTCGTCGTACGCAAGGAACAAAAGACCCACGGCATGCGCCGCCAGGTCGAGGGCCCGGACATCCAGGGCAGACGAGTCCTCGTCGTGGAGGACACCTCAACCACGGGAGAGTCGGTGCTCCAAGCCGTCAGTGCTGTCCAGGCGGCGGGTGGAATCCCGGTGGGCGTAGCGGTGGTCGTCGACCGCGCCACCGGAGCCAAGGAAGCAATCGAAGCCACCGGCCTGACATACCGCTACGCGGTTGGTGCGGCGGACCTCGGCTTCGAGTCCGACTGACGGTAGTGGGGTGCGTAGTGGGTATCGGGTAAGCTTACGTTTTATGGCTGAAGAAATCCCAGATGTCGGCGTGCGCCGGGGGAAGGTCCTGACGTGGCTGTCCCTCGCGGCTCGCGTGATTCTCGGGGCGGCCATCATGATTGCTGGTTTGCTTAAGGTCGGAGACCTCCATCAAGCCGTTGTGGCAGTACGGGCGTACCAATTGCCCCTGCCCTCCGACATCGTGACCTGGATCGGGTACGGCCAGCCCATTGTCGAAATTCTGCTCGGTGTCCTCATCTTGGCCGGTCTGTTCACCCGGTGGACCGGCTTGCTGGGCGCTGTGCTGATGCTGGTGTTCATCGCGGGAATCATCTCGGTGTGGGTGCGCGGTCTGTCAATCGACTGCGGATGCTTCTCCGATGGCGGCCTGCTCCTACCCGGTCAGAGAACCAAGTACTTCGAAGACATCATGCGTGACGTGGGCTTGGTGGTGTGCGGCGTCTGGCTGGTGATCTTCCCCAAAAGTCCCATTTCTGTTGACTCCTGGGTTGCCGGGACCGACACCAAGGAGGCATGACTCGTGTCAGCCAAGAAACCGTCGAAGCCAGGAAAGTCCTCTGCTAACCGCAGGGAGGCCCTCAGGGTCCAGCGCGAGGCCGAGGTCAAACGCCAGCGCCGCAACCGGCTCCTGGGCGCCATCGCCGGCGTAGTCGTTCTCGCCCTGATCGTGACCGTCGTGGTGGTCGTGATCAACCGTAGTTCCGGGCCAACCTCCCCGACCTCGGACAACCCAACAGTGGATTCCACGTCGAGTGCAACCGCGGCACAAGTCAATCCTCCAGACGGCGACCCTCAGCGCGCGTGGATCACCGTGCCCAGTTCCAACACCAAACCCAACGCGCTCATCGTCGACATCCACACCGACTACCAATGCCCGTACTGCCGCATGGCCGAGAACACCTACGCCACCCTCTTCGAACAATTGAGTGACCGCGGTGACATCATCTTGCGCCAGCACACCCGTACCTTCCTCGACGGCATTGGCGGTCAGAAAGTCGCCATGTCGACAAAGGCAGCCACAGCGGCCGCCTGCGTCGATGTCGCCGCACCGGACAAGTACGCCGCGTACCACAACATCTTGTTCGAGCAACAACCTCAAACCGAGGGCAACGGTTGGACCGACGCCCAACTGACCCAGGATTTCCCGTCGAGCATCGGTTTGACCGGCGATGCCCTGGCGACCTTCCAGAGTTGTTACTCCAACCAGGCGACCCTTCAATGGGTACGCGATGTCGAATCCAATAATCTCCACGTCGTCGCCAACAAGGATGGTTTCCCAGCCTATCTCTTCGGCGGCATGACCCCTCAGACCGACACCGACGGTTCCATCACGGGCACCAAGGGCGGCCAGTACGGAGTGGCCGGCACACCCAGCTTCTTCGTCCAAGGCAAACAGTTCAATTTGTCAGACATGTTCGACTCGTCCTTCAACCCGACGATCGCCCTGAATGCCGACGCGTTGCTGGCTTTCCTCCAGCAGGTCGCTCAGTCCTAACGGTGGAACCCTGATATCACCCTGAATATCGCGTAAGAAATGCCCCTGGCCACACCGGCATTGCGAGTAGGGGCTGACTCCATGTCAGTTGGAGGCGGTAGAATGGTATCCCGCTAGGGGCGGATTGGTGCCGCCGACGAGGAGAAGTAATGTTCGAGAGATTCACGGACCGCGCACGCAGAGTCGTTATCTTGGCTCAAGACG
>WREX01000145.1 GCA_009779115.1 Propionibacteriaceae bacterium | reverse complement strand
TGTCCGGGCAATACCTCGATACCCACCTGCCCCCCCTGGAGCCGAAGGAGCCCCTAACCGGTTTCCTGACGGACAAAACCGCGCCCTGCCTGTCCGGTCGCGACGTTTTCAAACTCTTCCTCCAAGCAATCCTGATGGACCAGGACCTGCGCAACGCCTTGATCCAGGTGATCACTGAGCAGTACCACCCCCAAACCGACGCCGCCGTGGCCCAATTGGGCACCCGCCTGAACAACCCCGACCTCGACCCCTTCACCTTCAACCTATTCCTGTTCAGCATCCTCATCGGGTACGACCTCATGCGTACTGTCCTCGCCCCCGACTGGGAAACCAACGACACCGACAACATCAACCGCATCACCGACGCCCTCCTCCACGGATTCGCCCGGTAAACCCATGAGTCGGCGAGTCCATCAGCCGCGATTCAGGTCTGATCGACTGTTACCGTCGCCGGTTCGCACATCGAGTGGACCAGGAGTGTGTGGCATCAACTCTTCCGAGCCGCCGGTCACATCGTGCCCTGAAGATCCCTGGGGTCGATTCGCGTGAGACCCGGCACCGTGTCGAAATCGGAATCCGTCGACAGTATGACGGTCGCGCCGTGGACGAGCGCAGTCGCAGCGTGCACGGCGTCTCGCCCCCTGATGCCAGTGTTCCCGATCAAGTCAAGCGCGGTTGCGAGAACCATCTTGTCGAATGCCACCACGGTGACCAGGTCACCGACATCACGGGCATCGGCGACGGCCCTGACCCGGTCATCAGTCATTCGCACACGGTGGTGCACAACCTCTTGGATCATCTCACAACTTGCCAGCCCGACCAGGCTGCCATCCGCCAGCATGTGAAGCACATCTCGGCATGAATCCTTCCATACAGACGAAGAGCCGAGAGCGTACAAAGGAACACTGGAGTCGATCAGGACGCGACGGACGTTCATCGGATAGCCTGCAAAGTATCCCGTTCAAACCCATCCTTGACATCGTGCCAGTCCCCGACCGGGACAGGAGCAGCATCGGCACGTGTCAACAGCCTCTCCAGAGCAACCAGGCGTGTCTGGGCGGGTTGGGACAAGGTCCTCCGGACCGATTCACGAATAATGGAACCAACTGACCGGCTCTCTTGGTGAGCCAGATCCTCAAGGAGGCTGTACTCCTCGGGATCAAACAAGACCTGGACCCGACGATCAAGAGTAGACATACACATACATTAGCATGTTTACGATCGACGCAGCCCCAAACTCGTCGACAGCGGCCTCGGAAAAGGCACTGTCCTGCCTCTAAACACCCTTGCCTTACGGCATGATGGAAAACACCAGGCCAGCGAGGAGTATCGCAATGGGAACAGTCCACAGGCCGTAATGCCACCATGGGTTGAGGTGGAGACGCTTTTTCACCTGATAGCGCTCCATTTCCTCGGGGGTGACCGGGCGTTCCGGGTGACCTTCTGGGTCGGTGGACACCCATGTGTATTTAAGATTGTGCGCGAGCTGAAACACCCACAGGTAGCCCACATAGCTATAGCTCAGGACGAGCGTAGTTGTCTCGTTGAAGGGCACAGTCTTCTGTCTGCGGCCCCACCAAAACGGTTGGTTAATGAAATACATGACAGTTGCTGGTCCTCCCTATGCGACCCTCAGAGGGTACCAAAGACTCTTGTGAACCTGGAATATCCTCCGACCCGCCTACGCATCGCTGCGGAGCGGATCGGAGGATATCGTGACACATATCACTTCTTGATGGTCACGGTTTTTGTACCGTTGTGCAAGGGGTAGAGGATCCCGGATGGGCTATCCATGGCGTACACCTTGACTGTGTACGTCCCGGGGGTTTTAGGAATGGCTTCACTGTATGCGAATCCAGTCTTGTTACCAAAATACGGATAGACCTTGTGAACATCTGGACGAGAGTCACCGGTGGTCATATTTCTCCAGGACAACAGAGTAGAACCACGATAAATATAGGTAACGGTTTCCACCCAAGGATTGGTCGTGTCAACGTCAGCCGCCCATCCCTTCACGGTCACGTAACGGTTGGAGCCAGAACCACCCAAAGACACTGAATCGAAGTAACCAACTGGAGCAATAGTTGGTGCTGGGCACCGAGGCAGTCCGGAATGGTTGATAGTGTCATTATGGAAGTCGAGCCAATAGTCAGCCACATACCCAAACCCAGTCTGGCCGGCGATACGGCCCCACACAGCATCTCCGTTGACCGATGTTCCTGTCGTCCAACAGTCAAACTGCTGGTAAGTGTTTTTGGAGATGGTACCCAAAGCCGCGTAGTTACTGCCGGGTCCGGCGTGAACGGTGGCACTGGGACTTTCGATGATCTTATAGGTTCCTACACCGAGTGGTGTGGCCGATGCTGATGACGGTGCTAGCGCCACAACGCTCAGGGCCAAGGCGGCACTGGCGGCCAGACCTACTAGTGTGCGAATCGTTCTGTTCATGATTATTCCTTCTGTTTGAATTCGGGCTTGGACGAAGGGTTTCGCACCAAGCGCTAATAAAAAGCTAAGTCAGACCGTTCATGCTCAGACAGAGGAAGAAACCGCACAAAACCATCCGCGGGGTAGTTTTGCGCTGTTCTTACCCCCCTCTAGCTGAATACGGAATCCTTCACGTCGGACCCCCGCTGGTGGTGGCATGTCCCACAATCATCAGCTGGACTTTTGACAGCCGTCTCGGATTCGTACTAGCTGGTCCATCGCTGCACGCGCGCCCAGGACGGGGAGCATGACGTCTGTCACCCGAGTGCATGGAAACGAGGTAGTGGCAGACGGGGGAGCTAGATTGGGTCACTGGGCTAGTACGGTCACGGATGTGTGCTCTGATTCGCATAACCACCGTGGCGAGGAGCAGCGCAGCGGGAATGGTCAACAGGCTGTCATGCCACAACGGGTTGAGGTGAAGACGTTCATTGACCGTACCAATGACTCTTGTAAACATAGATTGTCCTCCGACCCGCCCGCGCATCGCTGCGGAACGGATCGGAGGACATTGTGAAACACAGAGTTTATTTGACAGTTATAGTTTTGGGACTATGAATCAAGGGGTACATGTATCCGCTCGGGAAATCGCGAGCGTACATCTTCACAGTGTACGTGGCGGAAGCATTGGGCAAGGCGATCGAATAGGAGAATCCAGTATTGATGTTGAATTCGGGGTGGACCTTGTGAACGTCTGGTCGGGGACCGGAAGCGTCCACCCCACTGATTGTGACTAACGTGGACCCGCGATAGATGTAGGCCACGACGTGGGTAGGCGTTGTCAAGGTGTCCGTATCGGCTGCCCACCCCGTGACCGTCAAGTAGCGTGAATTGCCTGAACCATGGGCCGATAACGAATCCAAATAACCTGTCCCAAGAACACCCTTCCACGGACACTGAAGCAGTGTGGTTTGTTTGAGAGTCTTGCCCTGAAGGTCGAGCCAATAGTCAGCCACGTACCCATACCCAGTCCCCCAGGTCACGCGACCCCACACGGTATCTCCGTAAACAGATGTGCTGTCTATCCAGCAGTCAACTGACACAGTCTTCCCTTTGGGGATAGTGCTCAATGCAGCGTAGTTGCTGCCGGGTCCGGTGTGAACAGTGAGGCCGGGACTTTCGAGGACCGTGTAGGGGCCTTTCGGGTTTGATGCGGCCGATGCTGATGACGGCGCTAGCGCCACAACGCTCAGGGCCAAGGCGGCACTGGCGGCCAGACCTACTAGTGTGCGAAGTGTTCTGTTCATGATTATTCCTTCTGTTTAAATTCGGGCTTGGGCGAAGGGTTTCGTACCAAGCGCTAATCAAACGCTAGGACTGGCCGTTCATGCTCAGACAGAGGAAGAAACCGCACAAAACCATCCGGGGTAGTCTTTGGGGGGTTCTTACCCCCCCCCTGTCGCCGACTTTGTGAGCCTGGTGGTCAGCGACAACGAGGCCTGCTCACTGGGATGGGGTAACGAAAGATCGTACTGTCATCAGGGCATGAGCCTTTCCACACGCATGACCACATGGCCTCACATTCGTACTGGTCACCTTATGTCTGACTATTCCAAAATTCCATGTTAGAATAGTCAGACATAAGTGGAGTTCTCTGTCCAGCATTGATGGTGTCGGTGAGGTCACAAGGGCTACGGTCCATGGGAACGAGAGGGTGAGACGTGACGTATATTCCCCGGGCTTCTGAGCCCACTGCGACGAAAATCTCTGAGACGTTCCCCGTGCTGGTCGTGACCGGGGCCCGGCAAGTCGGCAAATCGACGATGCTCCAGCACATGGCCGACCAGACGCGTACTGTCGTGACCTTGGATGACCCCAATGCCCGTCTCTTAGCCCGCACAGATCCGGGGTTGTTTCTGCAACGCTACACTCCACCGTTGTTGATCGATGAGATCCAGTACGCTCCTCAACTGCTGCCAGCCATCAAAGCCCATGTCGACCGGTCAGGGGAATCTGGTGCTTTCTGGCTGACCGGGTCACAATCATTCCATCTCATGCGCGACGTGTCCGAGTCGTTGGCCGGCAGAGCGGGGGTGATGACTATGCTCGGGCTGTCATCGGCGGAGATCAGCCAGGTCCCGTCCGTGCCGTTCGACACAGAGTTGACCCACCTTGTTCAACGAGTTGCCGAGGTCCCGAAACTGACGCTTGACGACGTGTTTGAACGCATCATCACCGGATCGATGCCCCGCCTGTGGGAGAGACACGATGTTGACCGCCAAACGTACTACCGCTCCTATGTCTCGACCTATCTCCAACGAGACATCCGTGACCTGACTCAGGTGGCTGACGAAAGTGTTTTTCTTCGTTTTATGACGGCTGTCGCAGCGCGGACTGCCAGACCGCTCAACATGGAGGATATTGGCCGCGACATCGGGGTCTCCGCACCGACAATCAAACGGTGGTTGTCAATTCTGGTGTCGTCGGGTCTGGTGTTTTTGGTGCAGCCGTACTACAACAACATCCTGACGCGGATGACGAAGATGCCTTTGCTCCACATGCTCGACACCGGTCTGGCGGCGTACCTCCTCGGATGGTCGAGTGCGCAGACGCTGGAGCGCG
>WREX01000144.1 GCA_009779115.1 Propionibacteriaceae bacterium | reverse complement strand
GGGCGCTGGGCAAGAAGACTTCATCGTGGCAGGAGGGGATGAGATCCTCCAGGCCGCCACTCAGGGGATCGACGTGGAGGCTGTGGCGTCGTACTACGGGCAATACCCGGCTCGGTTCATCGTCCCGCAGGGATCGCCGATCACGTCGGTGGCCGACCTCAAGGGCCACACGATCGGTATTCCCGGCAAGTTCGGCGAGAACTGGTTTGCGGTGCTGATCGCCCTCCAGGAGGCCGGGCTCAGCGAATCGGATGTCACCATCTCGGAGATCGGATACACCCAACAAGCGGCACTGACAACCGGCAAGGTCGACGCCGTGGTCGGTTTCACCAACTCCGATGTCATCACCTTCCAACAAGGCGGGTTCCCCGTGGACGTCATCGACCCACAACTACCGTTGGTCAGCATCTGCCTCGGGACCACACATGAGTTCGCCGCGGCCCACCCAGACATCGTCGCCACGGTGATCGCCGGGATGAGGAATGGCATGGCGACATCCATCAACGATCCCGACGCCACCTTGACCATCGCTGCCAATTACATCCCCAATTTCCGCGACGACACCCTGGCGACTGCCAAGCTCGTCCTTCCTGCCACGACCGCACTGTTTGTGACCCCCGCCGGGACCGTGTCTCCCCCGCTCGATCCTGACCAATGGACCACGATGGGCAAAGAGATGGCCGCCGTCGGCCTGATCCCCGACGGTACAGACGTGACCACCGCGTACACCAACGACTTCGACAGCTAGGAGCGTGCTGAAATACGCTGTTCCGAGCGAGGACGTGCTGGGCGGGTGAAGATTCGGACCCCACATCTTGTACACGTACTGGACGCACGTCGCAAGATGTGGGGTCCGAAGATTTGCCTGTCCGGTGCGCCGCAGCCGGGACATGGTATTTCAGCACGCTCCTAGGAGCGTGCTCCTAGGACCCCGCTCCTCGAGCACAGGGTTTCACTCTTCCAGCCAGCCTGGTCCGGCGGAGTCCTCGTCGGGGGCTTGGACCAGTGTGGGACGGAGCTGAGGATCGTCGACGGAGAGGGTACGGATGGGACCCGGGCTGGTGGTGGCCGTCTCGAATCTGACTGTGACAAGGTCCAATCCTGTGCCCCAGACCCAACCGGGGCCGAAGTCGTCGTGGGTCACGTCGTCACCTGGGCGGTAGCCGGTCCAGCCGTGGCGGACGGTGGCCGCAGGAAGGTCCACGCGTGACTCGTCGGCCCGGGCGGCGCCGATTTCGAACAAGGCCTCTTGAGCTTCGGTGGTGAAGCCAGAGACTCCTACTCCGAGGAGCCGGATCCCTTGGCTGAGCAAGTGGCTCTGTTCGCGCAAAAGGAGGACTGCCACCGAGGCAATGGTCTCGTCGGAGTCGACGGCACCCAGGAGGGTTCGCGAACGGGTGTGGATGGCGAAATCGGACAGTTTCAACTTCACGGTGATCGTCCTGGCGAAGAAACCTGCCTTGCGCAGGCGTCCGGCCACCAGGACGGCATCGCGGGCGGTGATCGGTGCCAGGTCCTCGAGTTTGGTGTAGTCGGTCGCAAAGGTGTCCTCCATGGAAATCGACTTGGCTTCGCGGGAACTGGAGACACCGCGATCATCGCGGGCATAGGCGAGCGCGGTCAACCACTCGGCGGTGGACTGGCCCAGTTCCCGGCGCAGTTCGTTGGCGGTGGCCTGCCTGAGGTCGGTGACTGTGCGGACACCCAGGCGCTGTAATCGTTCAGCCGTGGCGGGACCGACGCCGGGGATGGCTCGCACGTCGAGGAAGGCGATCCGGCCGGCCTCGGTTCCGACAGGAACGACGACCAGACCGTCGGGTTTAGCCTGCTCGGACGCCAGTTTGGCGATGAATTTGCTGGAACCGACACCCACCGACGCGGTCAGCCCGCCGGTCACTTCGCTGACTCGTTCGCGCAGTTGATTGCCCATTGTCGTCAGCGTCTCGGTTGAGAAGTCGGTACGCCCCCCTGCCGCCAAATCTACGAAGGCTTCGTCGAGACTCATGGGCTCCACCAGGGGTGACAGGTCTCGCAAGACCGCCATGACCTGCCGGGAGGCCACCCGGTAGGCTCCGAACCGCCCGGAGAGGAAGGCCGCGTTGGGACACAGGCGACGGGCCTCGTGCATGGGCTGCGCGGAATGTACCCCGAACTTGCGGGCCTCGTAGGAGGCCGTCGAGACCACTCCTCGCCCGGAGATCCCTCCCACGACGACAGGTTTACCGCGAAGACTGGGTTTGTCCCTTTGCTCGACGGCGGCGAAGAAGGCGTCGAGGTCCAGGTGGAGGATCGACGGCTCAGGCCTCATCGAGGACCAGTGCCCTCAGGGCGTCGGCGGCTTGATCGCTCGTACGCTCGTAGGTGACGAAATCGAATTGCTCACCCGGCTGCCGACTGGTCTGTGTCCATTCGCCTGGGTCGACCGGTGGAAAACTCACCTTGCCCTCCGGGGCGGCTTTGACCTCGGTCAGGTCCAGATGAGTCGTGTAGGGCCACAGGACTCGGTAGATCTCGCCGCCACCCGCCGACCACCATTGCTGCGCACGTCGCTCGGCGAGCAGTCTGCCGATCTGGGCCACGGTTGTCACAGGGAGGACCTCACAACCAGAGGTGTGGCCTGGTATCCAGGAAGCATCCCGCGTCAAGACAATGGACGTGCGCCCTTTCAAGGCCCCGCCCAGGGACTCGTAGGTTCGACGGCCCATGATGAGGACACCGCCCATGGTGACCCGCTTGAAGCGTGCGAAATCCTCGGGAAGGTGCCAGGGCAACCCTGCACCATCGCCGATGACGCCGTTGCTGCCCACGGCGGCGATGGCGGTCAACGAGAGGTCTGGGTCGCTCATGTCACACCGCGATGGGGGCCTTGATGGCAGGGTACGGGTCGTACCCCTCGATGCGGATGTCGTCCAGCTCGAAGGCATCGATGTCATGGATCGCGGGGTTGACCCACAACCGTGGCAGAGATCGGGGTGTGCGTTCCAGTTGCAGGCGGGCCTGGTCGAGGTGGTTGACGTACAGGTGGGCGTCGCCGAAGGTGTGGATGAACTCTCCTGGTTGCAGGCCTGTGACATGGGCGACCAGGTGGGTGAGCAGGGCGTACGAGGCGATGTTGAACGGCACACCAAGGAAGACGTCCGCGGAACGTTGATACATCTGACAGGACAGTTTGTCGTTGGCGACATAGAACTGGAACATTGTGTGACAAGGGGGAAGGGCCATCTCATCCACGTCAGCCACGTTCCATGCGGAGACGATGTGGCGGCGGGAATCCGGCGTGGAGCGGATCTGGTCGATGATTCTGGCGATCTGGTCGACATGGCGACCATCCGGGGTCGGCCAACTGCGCCACTGGTAGCCGTAGATCGGTCCCAGGTCGCCGGATTCGTCGGCCCATTCGTCCCAGATGGTGATGCCGTTGCCGTGCAGCCAACCGATGTTGGTGTCCCCTCGCAGGAACCACAGAAGCTCACCGAACACCGAGCGAGTGTGGATTTTCTTCGTGGTCACCAGCGGGAAACCCTCGCCCAAGTCGAAGCGCATCTGATATCCGAAGACCGACAAGGTGCCTGTCCTGGTGCGGTCTGACTTGGGAACACCGTTGTCGAGGATGTGCTGGACGAGATCAAAGTATTGCCGCATGTCAGGCCTCGCTTGGGAAAGTCCATGCCAGGTCCTCGATGTGAGGGATCATCGCCCGCAGGGCTCTGCCACGGTGGCTGATGGCATCCTTCTCCTCGTCGCTCATCTGCGCTGTCGTGCGGTCGTAGCCATCGGGCAGGAAGACCGGATCGTAGCCGAAGCCATGCTCACCCCTCAGGTCGGTGGTCAACCGACCCTCGACCACGCCACGTAGGACAGTCTGGCCGCCGGGCCAGAGCAGGGCCATGGCACACACGAATCGGGCGGTGCGCCGTTCGGGTTCGACATCGTCGATCTGGCGCATCAACAAGGAGAGATTGTCACCGTCGGCCGCATGGGTCCCCGCCCACCGGGCCGACCGGACTCCCGGCATCCCGTTGAGCACGTCCACTTCGATCCCGGAGTCGTCTGCCAGCGTGGGCAGACCTGACATGGCGAAGCCAGCCCGTGCCTTGATCAGGGCGTTGTCTTCAAAGGTCGCGCCGTTCTCGACCGGTTCGGGGTACGGGTCAATGTCGCCCAATCCCACGACTTCGACCAGCACAGCCTGCCGGTCCAAGATCCGGCGCAATTCCGCGACCTTGTGGACCGAGCCGCTGGCCAGGAGGAGTTTCACTGCTCCCCCAGACTCGTCTTCTGGATCTCGGACAGTTGAGCACACCCCGCCAGTCCGAGGTCGAGCAACTGGTCCAACTGATTGCGGGAGAACGGGTTGCCTTCGGCTGTGCCCTGGACTTCGACCAGGTTTCCGTCACCGGTCGCCACAATGTTGAAGTCCACCTGAGCCCGGGAATCCTCGTCGTACGGCAGATCCAGCATCGCCACATGATCGACGATGCCCACCGACACGGCCGACACTGATCCGGTCAATGGTTCGCTGACAAGGAGCTTTCTTTGCCTGAGCCAGCTGACGGCATCGACCAGGGCGACATACGCCCCGGTGATCGAAGCGGTCCTCGTGCCCCCGTCGGCCTGGAGCACGTCGCAGTCGATCTGGATGGTGTTCTCCCCCAGCGCCTTGTAGTCGATGATCGCGCGCAGGCTGCGCCCGATCAGACGGGAGATCTCATGGGTGCGCCCACCGATGCGGCCGCGCACGGACTCACGGTCGTTGCGTTCCCAGGTCGCCCGGGGAAGCATCGCGTACTCCGCTGTGACCCAGCCCAGGCCGGAGTCTTTGCGCCACCTCGGAACCCCCGGAGAGACCGAGGCAGCTACCAGCACCTTGGTCTTGCCGAACTCAACCAGGACCGATCCCTCGGCAGTGTCCAACCAGCGCCGGGTGATCGTCACCGGGCGCATTTCATCCGGTCTTCGACCGTCTTTTCTCATCACGTGTCCACCCTAACCTGCTCGTACGACATTTTTTTGTCAGTCTCGGCCGACCCGACAAAATCTCCCAACAAGCGGGCGGCGATGAGGGCGAACCGCTGCGGATTGCCGGTGGTCAGGAAGCGGCG
>WREX01000143.1 GCA_009779115.1 Propionibacteriaceae bacterium | reverse complement strand
TAGTGGCAGTCTTCACGCACGACGCTTCAGCTTACGCCTTTCTCGTTCGCTCAGGCCACCCCAGATGCCATAACGCTCGTCATGAGCCAATGCGTATTCCAAACAATCGCGCTTCACTTCACAAACTTTGCAGACACTCTTCGCTTCGCGGGTGGAGCCCCCTTTTTCGGGAAAAAATGCTTCGGGATCGGTTTGCGCGCACAGTGCGCTCGCCTGCCAGGCGCTCGCATCTTCATCACAGCCTGTGATCAACGTCAACAAACACGACATCTCGACCTTCCCATCGCCACATCTGGATATGGACTAACAGAAATTACATCAGTGTGACTCGGTCCGCGTCAACTCGGTTGTCAACCTTCTCAGAACTCTCTCAAGAAATATGAGAACTATTTTGCTGATTCGCGAGGTCCGCCGCCCGCGCCCACCCATACCCCACGGCCTGGTCGGCGGGGACAAATGGGAGCTGTTCAACTTCGACGTCGGCGGGGGCCGCGGGCTGCGCGGGTTCGTCCTCAGGGGGGGCCTGAGGGACTGCTGGCTGAGGCTTAGAACGCCTGGTCAGCAGCAGAATCAATCCCACGACCAGGACGACCAGGCCACCAGCCAAACCAATGATCGCCACGAGGCTGACAGGTGAACCAATCCCCAGGGCAGCGCCGGACAACGCAGCGATCAAGACGACAATCGCGACGGCCACGAGGACGCAGGCCCCGATGACTGTGATGACCAGACCGATCCGGCTACCCTTTTTTTCTTCAGGCATATTGTTTCCCCCGTTCACGAGCTAACTGGGCCACTTGTTTGATTTTCTCAGCTTGGTCCATTGAGCATACCAGCGTGATATCTCCATCTTCGACGATGATGACGTCTTTCAAACCGCACACCGCCACCAACCGGCCATCGGTGGTCCGATTGAGGATGAGGCTGTCAGCACATTCTTCAGTGATCACGAGGCCTTCGACTGTGTTCCCACCCTCGCCGCGAAGGAAGTCGGCCAGTGCGGGGTATCCCCCGATGTCTGACCATTGAGCCTGCAGAGGAACGGTCAGGATACGGGCGGAAGACGTGCCAGCTGAGATGTGTTCCATCAGCCCGTAGTCCATCGACACTTTCGTCAGCTGCGGGTAGATCTCGTTCACCAGATCCGGACGACTCACCAGTACGTCGATCGAAGCAGCCATCTCAGGTTGAAAGCAGGCCAATTGATCCATGAACGTGTCAGCCCGGAAACAGAACATGCCCGAATTCCACCACCAGCCGCCTTCATCGACATAGCCCTGCGCACGATCCTGTGACGGTTTCTCCGCGAAGGTGGCGACGCGGAAGACCGTAGCGGCTTGGTTGACGGGTTCGCCCACATGAAGGTAGCCGTACCCTGTGTGCGCACTGGTTGGGACAACCCCACACGTCACGAAGGCATCCGGGTCCTCAGCGGCGGCAGACAGAGCCTCGCGCAAGCTCGTGGTGAAGCCAGCTTGGGGGGTCATGATGTGATCGGCGGTCAAGACTGCCACAACGGCGTGGGGATCGCGCCGGGCTAGGGTGGCGACCGACCAGGCGACACCTGGCAGAGAGTCGCGGCCCATCGGTTCCAGCAACAGGTTCTCAGCCAGGAGTTGCGGCAATTGGCCGGTGATGACATCAGCGTAGTCCTGTCCCGCACACACCACGATGTGGGAGGTGTCGACCAATGTGGCTGCCCGGTCGAAAGCCAGTTGCAGAAGAGATCGACCCTCGATGAGGGGGAGGAGTTGTTTGGGCATCCCGCGACGGGAGAGAGGCCACAGCCGGGTCCCAGAGCCCCCGGCCAGGATCACCGCATAATCCATCACCGACACCTCCGGCATCCGATCATGGCAGTGGTGTCTGGCCCGCCAAAACGCGCCAGACACCACTGTTGAGATAAAGAGACCAGGACAGGGGAAAGCTTCTGCTCTTCCACCCCTCCTCTAGATGTCACTGCCAATCGTCGCCCTCGTCGAAGACCTGCTCGACGATCGGCTCAGGCTCGTCCATGTCGGACAACTGGGGAGCAACGCCCATCGTCGCCAGCATCTGCCGGACATTGCTGAGCTGCAGTGTGATGGCGTCGCGGCGAGCACTGGCTGCCTGGACCTCGCGCTCGGATTCGCGACGAATCCGCTCAGCGGAAGCCTTGGCCTGCTTGAGGATCTCACTGCCTTGGCTGTTGGCATCCCTGATGGTCGCCTCAGCCTGCTCTTGTGCCTCAGCCTTGTAGCGCTCAGCCTCTTCCTGGATCGCGTACAGAGCTTCCTCTGCCCGCTGCATGGCCTCGTCCTGAGCTTTCATCTGAGCCGCGAAGTCTTTGGCAGCCTCGTCGCGACGCTCGGCCAGCGTCTTCTCGAAATCGGCTGCCGCAACGGCCGCACGGGCCCGCTGGTTCTCGTAGATGGCCTCGGCTTCCTCACGGCGAGCCAGGGCTTCGCGATCAGCCTGGTCGAGAATCTCTTCGGCTTCGCGCTGGGCCTGGGTGATGATCCGGGTGGCCTCGGCATCAGCCTTGGTACGTACCTCTGAGGCATAGACCTCGGCTTCCGTACGCGACTGCTCGGCGGCGGCCTGCGTCTCTGCAGTCAGCTGCTCAGCCTCCCTCTTCGCGCTTGACCGTACGTCGTCGCTCTCTGCTTGGGCCAGGGACAGCATTTGTGATATGCGAGACCCCAAGTCTTCGAAGGTCGGGGTCTTGGGAGCCTGCGTGACGCGCTCCTCCAGATCCGCGGTATACAGCGACATCTCATCGAGCTCCTGCTGGAGCTGATCGATAGTGGCCTGCAATTCACCGGAATCAGTGTCCTGAACACCTGCTCCGGCGCGGGCCGCCTCAAGTTCTCTTGTCAGGTCTTCAAACGCGGCATTGACTTCTTCGGGATCATATCCTCGAAGGATCATCCGAAATGTGGGCATCTGTCCTCAATCTCTCTCTGGTAGTAGTTAGGTGCCTGCCGGATTCTCCGGCACAGCTAGGGCTTCGATAACACCTGACAACTGACCCAGTTGTGCGGCAATGTTATCTCTGCGACGCGCCAAGGTGGCAGCTTCCATGCGAGCACGCTCCATATACTCACGCACTTCATTCCGAATGGCGTCAGCATCCTGCCTGGCTTGTGCAACCACATCTATCGCCTCTTGACGTGATCTTCCCGCGCGCTCCGCAACTCCGCGCTGCAAGTCTTCCATTTCGGCCATTGCTCGCGCACGGGCCTCAGCAGCCACGCTTTCCTGCCGGGAGATCCTCTCCTCCACTTGAGCCTTGAGCGCCATGGCATCACTACGTGCCCGGGCCAAGATGGATTCGCCTTCGGCGCTGGCCTCCTTGCGAATCGCCTCAGAATCAGTCTTAGCACGATTCATGATGGCTTGGAAAGTCTCATTGAGATCGGACCGTTTCGCGGATACCTCAATGTTGGCTTCGCGCCGGATCGCATCCGCTTCTGCCTGGGCTCCGATGACCAAGGCTTGCATGGATTCCTGGGTGGCCGCGACCTGTTCGGCGACCCTGTCCATGCGTTCCTGCGCCTGAGTTCTGGCATCAGCGACAATTGACTGGAACTCGTCTTGAGCTTCTTTGCGTAAGGTGGCAACCTGGAACTCGGCTTCGCTGCGAGCGGTGTCGATGGCATTGGCCGCCGACTCCATCTCGACTTGCATGGCGTCCCACAGACGCTGGAGTTCTTCCTCGACAGATGTCCATGTGTCCGCCACCTCGCGGTCCAATTGGACACGACGCTGCTTCGACTCTTGCTCGATAGCGGTCTTCATGGAGACCAATTCCGCCTCGACCGCGGCCCTGTATTCCCCAATGCGGGCATAGGCGTCCGACTCAAAATCGGACACGACGGAAAATATTGCCTTTTCCCGCTCCTGAGCGCGGGTCTGGGCTTCGGAAACCTCGTGGCGGGCCCGATCCAAGACATCCTGGACGAAACCCTCGGCTTCCCGTGCGATGCTGCGGGCCTTGTCAGCCGAATCCTTGACGATCGATTCCCCTGCCGATTGTGCCAAGTCGATGGCTGCCAACACCACTGTTTCTGATTCACGCCGACGCTGTTCCAGCATGGCCGCAGCACTGCGGTTGTCCTCCATGAGCCGTTCCCAGCGAGTCTGGGCAGTCAGGAGTTCGGCCTCTGTTTCTTCCTGTAGGCGATCGGCGAGATTCTGCGCGTGAGTCAGGACATCGTACATGCCTTGACTCTGGTCAGGAAAGGAAGGAGGCAAAGTATCGCTCATACGAACTTGACCTCCTTTCACTAAGAAATGACCATTTAATCTTGGGGCTGCCTCAGCGCCGGTCAGGGAGATTTGTCGCGACCGCTCCGCACCAAGGATTATGCCACATACACTATCCCTAACTGGCCATATCCTACACGACGCCACCTAACACATGACTGACGCCTTTATCCGCAAGTCATCATAGTACGTACACCGGTCCAGAACACTATGTGAATACTAAATGGATCCACCTGTGCACACCTTGTGCCCGGCACCAGCACCAGCAGCATTCGGACTTGCCACCCAACCACCGATTCGGCACTGTTGCGAGCCCTTGCCGTGAGGATCGTCCCCGGTGCCTCATCCCTGATTCAGACCCCGTCCACGCTCACCGAGAGCGTGAATCCGCCACAGATCGCCGCTCACGACGCCAGTACGCGGCGGCAGCCCAGCTTCCATGCGTATGCGCTGGTGACTGCACAATCATGTCGCGTCAAAGGCCCTCCTGGCCCGCACCGGCGAACACTGTCTGTATCACAGTGCTCGCCCATTCGAGCAGTTCCCTGTTCTTCAGAGGAATTGGTGGTTTCGTCCGTTGTGTGGGAGCTGGTATCAAGATGTGACCCTCGGGCTTGATGACAGTGCCTGGGTACAGCCTTGCAACTCGGATCCGCCGCGAATCCGACAGCGCAGATTGGGGTGTGAAGCGGATGTTCTTGCCCTGTGCCACGACCTCGCTGACCCCTGCCTGCCGGGCTTCGACTCTGAAGCTCGCCACATCGACCAAAGCCCTGACGACCTCGGGGGGCTCGCCGTAGCGATCGGTGAGTTCCTCCACGACCTCGCTGACCTCAGCCTCATTGGTGGCCTGGGCGATCCGGCGGTACATCTCCAGTCGCAGTCGTTCGGAACTGATGTACGTACTGGGCAAGTGGGCTTCGACCGGGATCTCGATCCTCATCTCGACCTCCTCATGTGCTGCGGGGCCGTGTTTGAACTCGTCCACCGCCTCGCCCACGAGTCTGAGATACAGGTCGAATCCAACATCGGCGATGTGCCCGGACTGTTCGGCCCCGAGCAGGTTCCCCGCGCGC
>WREX01000142.1 GCA_009779115.1 Propionibacteriaceae bacterium | reverse complement strand
GACTTGCAGACACCGATCTGGTACTCTCGAAGGCGCGACATTCCTCCATAGCTCAATTGGCAGAGCGTCGGACTGTTAATCCGCAGGTTCCTGGTTCGAGTCCAGGTGGGGGAGCGAATCCGTCCTGACACGACATAGTAAGGGCTGCATGGCTCCCGAACCTCTGAACACACAGGTTTCGGACGTGGCCTTGTACACGCCCGGAGATCCCTTGGTGTTCACCCGAGGGGGTCACCTCGATCAGGTCAGTGTCCACTATGAGACGTACGGCACCCTCAACCGCAAGAAGAACAATGCCATCTTCATTTGCCATGCCCTGACCGGGGACGCCCATTGCGCCGGGTTGGCAGAAGGGGACCGCAAGCCGGGATGGTGGGATGTCCTGATCGGACCTGGCAAGCCCATTGACACGGACAGATTCTTCATCATCAGCCCGAATATCTTGGGCGGGTGCCAGGGGACGACAGGACCCAGTTCGACGAACCCGGCCACAGGCAGGTCGTACGGGTTGGACTTTCCCATCCTGGACATGAAGGATTTCGTCACTGTCCATCGCCGTCTGGTCTCCAGCTTGGGCATCGAAAACTTGCTCGCCGTCGCTGGCGGATCACTGGGCGGCATGCAGGTGCTGCAATGGGCGCTGACCCATCCCGAGGATATGAGCAATGCCATCATCATTGCCGCCTCCAGCCGGCTGACAGCGCAAAACATCGCTTTCTCAGCTGTGGCTCGCGAGGCGATCATGCGCGATGATGGCTTCTCCGGGGGCCACTATCGGGAGGATAAGACCTCACCGGACACCGGGATGTCGATCGCCAGGATGATGGCTCACATTACGTACATGTCGGAGGGGGCGCTGGGGACCAAGTTCGGCCGGGAACCACAAAATGTTGATCTCACTCCTGGCTTCGGGGTCGATTTCGCCATCGAGAGTTACCTCCACCACCAGGCTGAGGTCTTCCTCGACCGGTTCGACGCCCTCAGCTACCTCTATTTATCGCGCGTGATGGACTATTTCGATCCTTTCGACGACACCGAGGCCTGTGCGCGGATTGCTGCCCACCCCATCCCGGCACTGGTGTGTTCTTTCTCGACGGATTGGCGCTTCTCATCCGCGCAGTCCAAGCGGATCGTCGCTTATCTGGAGAGGGCAGGGGTGCCGGTGACCTACCGCGACATCTCGGCCGGAGTCGGCCACGATTCCTTCCTGCTTCCGATTCCCGAGTACGAAGACCTCGTCCGTACTTTCCTGAACCGGGCCATGGAAGAGGTGCCACGATGACGGTTCGAGTCGATTGGGGCCTGATCTCCGCCTGGGTGGCGCCCGGTTCCCGGGTTCTGGACCTCGGCTGCGAGCAAGGGACTCTGCTGAAGGGTTTGGCGACCAAGAAGGGATGTCACGTCCAGGGGGTCGAGGTTGATTCGGTCAGCCTTCTCAGGGCCGTTCACAATGGCGTCCCCGTGATTCAAATGGACATCGACAAGGAGCTGGACCTATTCCAGGACTCGAGTTATGACGTGGTCATCCTGTCTCGGACTCTCCAGGCAGTACGCTACCCAGCAGTCGTCTTGAAGCAGATGATGCGGATCGCGCCGGTCGGCATCGTGTCCATGCCGAATTTCGCGTACTGGCGCAACCGGCTTCGCCTGATGGGCGGGCGGGCGCCGGTGTCCAAGGACCTGCCCTATGCCTGGCACGATAGCCCCAACGTGCACTTCGGCTCCTGCAAGGACTTGGAGGACCTGTTCGTCCGCATGGATCTAAGCGTGGTGAAGTGCGTTCCTCTGTCCGCCTCTGGGCGAATTTCCCGCATGCCGGCCTCGACACGCAACTGGTCGGCGGGCGCGGCCTTGTACCAACTGGGCAACCGCGTGTCCAGTTCCTGACACGGGCACTGAACTAGCTGGGGGTATCATTCAAGGATGGCACGACATGGCCGCCACCGTTGGCTACTCACCGGGGTATGTCTGGTCGGCGGATGCGCCGTCGGCGTGGGATTCCCTCCCCTGAACCTCTGGTGGTTGGTGCCTGTCGGAATCGCTATCTTCGCGATGATCGCCGTGAGGTCCAGCCCGGGAGCAGGGTTGTTCCGGGGGTTCGTTTTCGGGCTGGGGTTCAATACTGTCGCCTTCCAGTGGGTCGATGTCCTCGGGGTTCCGGTTCTCGCCGCTTTCGTCGTCATGCTGGCCTTGTGGCAAGCAGTGGTCGGCTTGGTCATCGCAGCGACGAGGAAAACTCCGGCCTGGGGATGCTTGGGCATCGCGACGTGGATGGGCACGGAATGGGCCTGTGCACGCTGGCCGTTCGGCGGGTTCGGGTGGGGACGGCTGGCGTACACGTCCGCGGGCACTCCCATCGACGGGTGGCTGCCCATCATCTCGGCGTCAGGAGTGTCCTTCCTCGTTGTGACAAGCGGGTTCGTGCTCGCCTGGGTGATCGGGCCGGTGATTTCTGGGGCGTACGGGATGAGGTTCTCATCGTGGCTGCGGCGGGTCTTCCACCGTCGGGCACCTCTGGTAGATGCCTGCGTCCAGACCAGCGACGTGACTCCTGCTCTCGTGGGTGAGCAGACAAGACGGCCTGGCGTTGGCGCCCGGATCACTGTCAGCGTCCGGCGGGTTTGGGAAACATCTGGCGTACGGCCATGGTCAGTGGTCGTGGCTGTCCTGCTGGCCGCCATCAGCGGGATCGGGGGCCTGGCGTTCAGGTCGTACGATCCTGCAGGCGACGGCGGCAGTGTCACAGTCGGTGTCGTCCAGGGGAATGTGCCTGGAACTGGGATCGATGCCATGGGCCCGATCTACACAGTCGAAAACAATCATTTGGCCGAGACGATCATCATGGCGGCTGAAATCCGTACTGGCCAAGTCCAACAACCTGACTTCGTCCTATGGCCCGAGAACTCGACCACCACCGACCCCTACACCGATACAAACACCGCGCATATCATCGGTGTCGCCGTCGACATGGTGGGTGTTCCCATCTTTGTGGGGGCCATCACCTTGGGACCGGGGGACAACGAGCGCCAGACTGTCGGCCTGTGGTGGACCAAGGATGGGGTGACCACGTCTTATGCCAAACGCAACCTGGTCCCCTTCGGAGAATGGATCCCGTATCGCTCCTTCTTTGTCAGGCTGGTGCCCCAGTTGGAGTGGGTGGGGGCACAGTCAGTGCCCGGGACAACCCCTGGGGTCATCGACGTCGAAGCCGGGGGTCAACCGCTGAGGGTAGGGGACCTGATCTGTTTCGAAGTCTCCTACGACGCCACTGTCGACCAGATGTTGGAAGGCGACCAGGCAACTGGAGGGGGTGCGCAGGTCGTGGTCGTCCAGACGTCGAACGCCTTGTTTACCGGGACCGACCAGATGGCCCAGCAGGACCGCATCACCCGGATCCGGGCCATGGAAGCCCGCCGGGAAATCCTGGTGTCGACCACCAATTCTCTGGCCGGGTTGATCGATTCACACGGACGGGTGGTGTATCAGGCTCAGTTGCGTACTTCTGATGCTCAGGTGTTCACGGTACCGACCCGGACTGCGATCACCCCTGCCGTGGCCTATCGTGGGTGGTTCGACATGGCTGTCATTGTTCTACCCATCTTGGCTGGTGTGATCGTCCTGATCGGTCGGCGGGTCGGGAGCTGGTCGGTGGCGCAGCCAGTGCGGCCACGGGACGCGTAGTAGCATGGGTGAGGCCACTATCACGGAGAAATTATGACACCACCATTCAGCTCAGCGCTGGTTATTATCCCCACCTACAACGAGAAAGACAATCTCGAGATCATCTGTTCCCGGCTGAGGGCAGCTGTGGACAGCGCAGACATCTTGATTGTCGACGACAACTCTCCAGATGGTACGGGCGATATCGCCAACGCTTTGGCAGACGCTGACTCACACATCCACGTGATGCATCGGACGACGAAAAATGGCCTGGGCGCCGCGTACATGTCCGGGTTCCGCTGGGGTCTGGAGCACGGCTACGAAGCTTTGGTGGAGATGGATGCCGACGGTTCCCATCAGCCCGAGCAACTCCCGCGTCTGCTGAATGCTCTGTCCACTGCCGACATGGTGAAGGGATCACGCTATGTTCCCGGTGGTTCAGTGGTCAACTGGCCGAAATCCAGGCAACTGCTCAGTCGTGGCGGGAGCTGGTGGACGAGGGCCATGATCGGCATCCCGGTGGCCGACATCACCGGCGGTTTCAACGCCTTCCGCGCGGACACCTTGAGAACTATCATGCCCGAAATCACGTCGGTGGGCTACAACTTCCAGGTCGACCTTACCTGGCAAGTCATCTTGGCTGACCTGACTGTGGCTGAAGTCCCCATCACCTTCATCGAACGCGAAAGGGGCCAGTCTAAGATGAGCAGTTCGATCGTCGTCGAAGCCCTGCTCAAGACCACGGCTTGGGGAATCCAGTACCGGAAGAGTCAAGTCGTCTCTTGGCTGCGTGCCGTGTTCATATACCACTGACTGCGCACAGGTGGTTGATCTGTCACCACCGCGATGGTGACGGCTGAAAGTCGGCTGATTTGCTGGTCGCGTGACTACTGGTCTTTGTCAGACGCGGCTGATCTCGCGCAGATGGTTGATGCGTCCGGTGGCGATGGTGTACAGCTCATCCATGGTGCGCCGTTCCAAGACCATGTCCCAATGAGTCCTGCCCGGCTGAGGGGCCTGGTTCATCGCCGGTTGGTGTTCTGTTGTTGCTTCCTGGCCACATCGAGGGCAATCCCAGTTCGGTGGTATCGCCGCGTCCGCGGCAAAAACAAGTGAGAATTCATGCTGCTGAGGACAGGTGTACGTGACCTGAACCCGGTCCACTGCGTCCGGTGCAAGGGAAATGACTGTCACAGTTAGCCTCCGATGGATAGTAGTGTCTCTATTCCTGACAACGCCCCGGGGTTCCTCACTATTCCCAGACGACCCGTTCACTACCTCGGCGGCCACGTCTTCCGAGAAAAGCTTGACCAATCAGACGCCTACGCTGTTGGTGTTGTCAGCCCCTTGGAAGGTTTGACCGGGATCAGGACGCAGAAGCCGGCGAACAGAACCACAGCGATGGCGAGCAAGCCCCAGTGTTGGGTGGAGCTTGAGCCGGTGATGGCCGCGCCCAGGGAGACGAAGACTCCGAACAGGGCGGGGGAGACGAAGGAGATCACGCGGCCGGTGGTGGTGTACAGCCCGAAGATTTCGCCGGAATGGCCGTCGGGGATGATCCGGGCGAGGAAGCTGCGCGCTGCCGCCTGGGCCGGGCCGCACAGGCAGGACAGGACCAGACCGAAGATCCAGAAAATCGTCTTGCCGTGCGCGATCAGGGCCGGGTCGTACGCGGGGTT
>WREX01000141.1 GCA_009779115.1 Propionibacteriaceae bacterium | reverse complement strand
CTTGGAGCGCGTGTTCAGTGTGCTCAAGGCTTCCGATGTCGAGGAACCGACCAACTGGTCGCGGCGCTTCAAGGCCAATCTGGAGAAGATCCACTCAGGAAACGTTGTCAAGGTGGCCGAAGTAGTCCGGGATTTGTGGCGCCGCGAGCGCGACCGGGGCTTGTCAGCTGGTGAGAAACGGATGCTAGCGAAAGCCCGTCAGAACCTCGTGTCCGAACTAGCTCTGGCTGAGCGCGTGGATGAGGCTAAGGCGGAGGAGCTTCTGGATGACGTGCTGGCCTCCGTCGCCAAGTGACATCTGCTCCTGCCAAGCCTGAAGTCGCCGCCATTGTGGTGGCGGCGGGATCCGGAATCCGGTTGGGCCGCGAAATCCCCAAAGCTGCCATTGAAATAGCCGGCGTCCCCATGGTGACTCGATCGGTTCAGGCCATGTTCTCCGGGGGTGTCGACAAGGCCGTCGTGGTGGCACCCGAAGCCTGGGTCGAACGTTTTTCTCATTTCTTTCCTGCTTATCCCGATCGCGTCAAAGTCATTTCCGGCGGCGTCATGCGTCAAGATTCAGTACGTCTGGGGCTGGTCCACATGGGCGACGCCGATATCGTCCTCGTCCATGACGCGGCTCGCCCGCTCGTCCCTCCGTTCGTTGTGGACCGAGTGATCGAGGCTGTGCGGGACGGGGCGCCCGTGGTCATTCCCGTGGTTCCCCAAGTGGATTCGCTGCGGAGGATCCGGCGCAACTGGACGGTCGCAGTGGACCGGTCGACCTTCCTCAGAGTCCAGACTCCGCAAGGTTTCGAGGCCCAGGTGCTGCGCAGGGCCCATGCCCAGGCGGGCGACAAGGAGTTCACCGACGACGCCACCATGTGCGAGGCCATCGGCATGCCGGTGATGACGGTTCCCGGGGATGGGTTGGCGTTCAAGATCACCGATCCGATGGACCTGGTTCTCGCCGAAGTCATCGCTCGGGGTGAGTCATGACAGGCGACGATCGAGAGTCAGCGGGCTCCAGGCCGCTCGGCCCGGCGGGTGCGGCTCCACAAGAACCAGTGGGTCCGGGGCCTCATGACCCAGCGGGTATGGGTCCTCACGGGTTGAAGCTGCGTACGGGGGTGGGCGTGGACGCTCACCAACTTGTTCAGTCCCGGCCGATGGTCATGGCGGGGGTGTCTTTCCCCGATGAGAAGGTCGGCCCGAAAGGTCATTCAGACGGTGATGTCGCGTGTCACGCCGTCTGTGATGCTTTGTTGTCGGCTGCTGGTTTGGGCGATTTAGGCCAGGTTTTCGGGACAGATGATCCAGCCTTTGCGGGAGCATCCGGGGTGACTCTGCTGGCGCAGGTCGTCCTGCAGGTACGGCAGGCAGGGTGGCAGATCTCCAATGTAGCCGTGCAGGTGATTGGGAATCGCCCCGCGATGGCGCCGCGGCGCCGCGAAGCAGAAGAGTTATTGAGCGCAGTCGTGGGCGCACCGGTTTCAGTGTCCGCCACATCCACCGATGGAATGGGTTTCACCGGCCGCTCAGAAGGAGTCATGGCAGTTGCCAGTGCGCTCCTGATGTCCTGGTGAGGGTGCCACCTACTGTGATCAGGAGCGGTGGAAGGGCTTCCACTGCGTCACTGAGGGCGGCAGTCGATCCAGCGGCGTTCGGTGATCAGGTGGGTCACCGGCTGGTCCCAGGTGTCGGATTCCAGTGTGACAAGGACTTCTGAATCGTTGAGGAGCAGCCAGCGGGGGGTGGCGGGTGCAGCGTGGAGCAGGGCTTGGTCGTACCAGCCCTTGCCTTGGCCGAGGCGTACTCCAGAGACGGTGGCGGCCAGGCCGGGGAGGATGATCAGGTCAGCTTCGGACAGGACCGAGGTGGGTTGCGGGGGTGTGCTGGGCATCGGGATGCCAGCGAAGCCGTCGACCATGGGCTCTCCAGACCACCATCCCCAGGCAGGTGTTTGGGGGTGGGCCAGGGATGGCAGGAGGATGCGGATGTCCCAGTCAACCAGTTCGGCGAGCAGGTCGAGAGTGCCGGGTTCATGGCCGTGGGAAACATAGCAGGCGATGGTGGCGGGGCGGTTGCGTTTCAGCATTGCCAGGATCCGGGCTGTGCGCTCGGAATCGCGTCGCACCATCTCGGCTTCGGGTATCTCTTCGCGACTGTGGCGCAGTTCGGTGCGCAGGCGAACTTTTGATGTCCCCATGTGAGTACGGTAACACGTTGATCTGCGCCTCATCCCGAATCCACCGATTCATGGCTGCTGCGCGGCCCTGTGCCGGCACGCTGACCTGCCGACCACCGCTCAAGAGACATCCAGTCTGCCCTCTCGGCGACCGCCGGCTCATCGCACCCCACCGATCGCTCGCGACGCCAGCGATCGGCGGATTCAGGCTATTCAGGTGGTGAGGCCGCCATCGTGCCGGTTGCGGGGTGGACAGATCGGGTCTGGGATGGAGGCCGTTGAGGCAGCGGTCGGTGGGAGCCGCGACACTCTGAAGGTGCGACTCAATTCGACAACGCCGTGGTTCGCGCTCGGCAGTCGTCGGGATTGCTCGTCATGCGGGGTGACAAGCTACGGCACGTACTGGGCTGAACACCTCGCTCAGGGGGGTGGTCAGCCAAGGCTCATGCACCAGGTGAGGATGTGTTCACCGATTATTCCCGCCCTGGTATGGTATGCGCATGGCGTTCTTTAGGCAGGCTCGGGCTAAGACTGTTGAGCTCCCTGAGCAGGAACATGGGGAAGTACGATTGCCAGTTGATCCACCAGAAACCAAGGATGGAATACGGGACTTTTGGCAGCATTGGGATTATTTGTTGAGCATGGTTCCCGAATTGGCGGAGTTCGGTGTGCCGATTCTCGACGCAGTCGGGTTGACCTTGAATGAGGCCATCCTGGCCGAGAATGACATCGGCCGGATCAGGGCTTCTGACGTGGTGATCGACAAGGGGACACGGGTCGTTCCGCGAATGCTCTCGTTGTTGACCGGTATGGGTATCACGAAAGTCATGGCGCGCCCGAACCCACGAGTGTTGGTGATGGCTTTGTCCGACCGGGCGATCCCCGCGTCTTATCTGGCCGCTGGCCAGGCTCAAGAGGGCGGGGCCCAGGCGCATCGAATGGAATATATCTTTAACTCCCCGGACCACCTGTTGACGACGATCAGCGAGCAGCTCGTCAGAGCCGACCTGGTCGTCACGGTGGGCGGTCTGGGCGAAGGTGGAGTCGATTTTCGAAGCATCGCCGACCAGATCGGGCCCAATGACTTCACGCCGGTGGCACTCAGCCCGGGGCGGGAGCACGGATTCGTCCTGGCTGAAGACAAGATACCTTTGTTAGCGCTGCCGGCTGATGTCTACCCGGCATTCGTGCTGACCAAGCTCCTGCTGGAACCCATGATCGCCAAGTTGATGGGTGCGAGCACAGATCCGACGATGTCGGTGGCGTACCTGGCCCAACCGCTGAGGATCGCCCCGCACATCCTGACCTGTGTGCCAGCGACTGTTCGCGATTCCCGGATGAGGATATCCGGGCGCCCGCATGGGTTGGAAGGGATGAATGAAATCTATCGGGCCAATGCTTTGGCGATCCTGGCATCTGAAGACGGCGTGGTCGACCTGGACAGCGAAGCCTTCTACCAACCCCTGACATGATGTCAGTCCGGAATGACAGTTCGCGATGCCCCGAATCATTGACGCTGGTGAGTTCCCTGCCTCTCACGACTGGCCGGTGACACTGCGTTACGGACGACTCATGCTGGCGCCGTTCAGGCGTCGCGACATTGACGAGGTCGCCTTGGTGCGTACGCGAAATATCTCCTGGCTCAGCCCCTGGGACGCGACGGCGCCCAACGCGCAGTCGGCCTTTGTCTCCGCCGAGAGGAGAATCCGGTTCATGTGGGATCAGGCCTCGCACGGGCTCAGCCTCCCGTGGCTGCTCCGGTGGTCCCACCAGGGCAGGCATCCGGTCATCGGGCAGTGCACAGTTAGCAACATTGTCTATGGATCAGCCCAGTCCGCGTCGATCGGGTACTGGATCGACAAGAGGTATGCGGGCAGATCCATCACACCGACTGCTGTGGCCCTGGCTACGGATTATGCGTTCTTCTCGGTTGGGCTGCACCGCATGGAAATCTGCATCCGGCCGGAGAACACGCCCAGTTTGAGGGTGGTCGAGAAGTTGGGATTCCGGTATGAGGGGCGGCGGTTGAAGTACATTCACATTGCCGGGGCCTGGCGCGACCATGAGGTGTTCGCATTGACGGCGGAGGAAGTGCCCGACGGGTTGTTGGCCAGGGCCCCTGACATGATTTCGGTCAAGAGTTACAAATAACACAGGATTCGGGACAGCGTTGAATCGGTTAGAGTGAAGGCGTGCGCATCCTGTTTATTCGTCATGCCCGAACACAGTCCAATGTCCTTCATCTGCTGGACACGGCGTACCCCGGGCCACCGTTGGACGAGGTCGGGCTTCAGCAGGCGGAGGACCTGGTGGCCAAGGTGGCTGGCGAGCCGATCGATGTGGTCATGACCTCTGACATCCTGCGGGCCCGGCAGACCGGTGAGCCGCTGGCGAAGGCCCTGGGGGTCCCGGTGATCACTCATCCCGGGGTACGCGAGATCAGCGCGGGGGACTGGGAGATGGACGCGGACTGGAGCAAGTACGTCGATGTCATCGTCCAGTGGCCGGTTGATCCCACGCTGTCCATCCCGAATGGCGACAATGGGGTGTCGTTCATGACGCGGTTCGATGCGGCCATTGAGGAGTTGTGCGACTATGAGTGCGCGGTGGTTGTTACCCATGGGGCGGCGCTGCGGACCTGGATGGTCGCGCAGACAAACTCACAATTCGCCGTTCACCAGGGGTTGGGGAACACCGATGTGGTCATCGTGGAGGGCGTGCCCGGTTCGTGGCGGCTGATCTCGTGGGCGGGAGAGGACATGTCCGGGTGATCGCCAGCATGGATGAAGTGCTCCAGGCGCTGTTCGACTTCACCGGACCCCGACTGCCAGGGCGTTCATCCCTGGTCGCGATGCGGGCGGCCATGCCGTTGCTGGACAATCCTCATCAGCAGTTGCGGGTGGTACATGTCGCCGGGACGTCGGGTAAGACATCGACCAGTTACTACATCCGGGGTTTACTGGACAGGTGCGGGTTCCGTACTGGGATGACCATTTCTCCACACATCCAGGGGCTGAACGAGAGGGTACAGATCGGTGGCGCGCCCTTGGAGGAACAGGCCTTGTGTGCGTACGCGGAACAGATGTTGGCTGTGCTGGAGCCGCTGAGGGGACAACTGACGTACTTTGAACTGATGACCTGCCTGGCATTGTGGGTGTTCGTGCGCGAGCAGGT
>WREX01000140.1 GCA_009779115.1 Propionibacteriaceae bacterium | reverse complement strand
GCCCCACGAGACGAACACCTTCTCCGCGGTGGTCAGCTTCATCGGGATGGTGCACAGCCACACTGACAGCGGGCGCACGATGAAGGTGAGGAAGAGCCCCGCCAGTACGCCCAACAACACATCAGTTGCTGTGATGGTCCAGATGTGGGTCAACAGACCCAGCATCACGAACAACCCGATTTGTGCGATCCAGGCGATCCCGTCGGCGAACGAGCGGGCCGCATGCCGGTGGGGCAACTTTCCGTTGCCGAGGATCACCGCACAGACGTAGACTGCCGCGAACCCGGACAGATGCATCACGACACCCAGGCCGTACGACGCGACTGCCCAGCCGATGACGGCAAGAGGGTACAACCCCGACGCCGGCAAGGCCAGTCGCCGCAGGATCTGCACACCGACGTACCCAAAGAGGAGGCCGAACACGATGCCGCCGACCAACTCGCCAACGACCAATGCACCGGTCAACCAGAGCGAGGAGTCCACGGTGACTGTTCCCAGCGCCCACTGAGTTGCGACCGTGACCAACAGGACCGTCGGAGCGTCGTTGAGGCCCGACTCCCCTTCGAGCACGGATCGGACCCGCGCGGGCAGGGGCACATGGCGCAAGACCGAGAAAACGGCCGCGGAATCGGTGGGTGCCAAGATCGCAGCCAGCAGTACGGCCACTGCCAACGGGAACCCGAGCACGAAGTAGCCGAAGATGCCCTGAAGGCAGATGGTGACGACGACACCCACGCTGGCAAGGAGAATCGCTGGTACGATGGCCGGGCGGATCTCATCCCACTTGGTCGACAACCCGCCTTCGATCAAGATGATGACCAAGGCGGCGAACCCCAAGTCCTGGGCGAGTTGGGCGTCGTAGAGGGACAGTGCGGAGTCGAAGCTCAGCACCACTCCGAGGCCGAGGAACAAAATCAAGGACGGCAAGCCCAACCGGTCGCCCACCTTTGTCGCCATCAGTGCGGCCAAAACGACCGTTGCACCCAGTAGCAGGAGGAGACCCAGTGACACTCCACTCTCCCATCGTCGCCCGTGGGCTGAGTTTACCCTGGATGCACCGATTCATGGCTACTACGCGGCCCTGTGGAGGCACGCTGGCTCGTCGGTCGGCGCTCAACAGACGTCCAGTCTGCCCTCACGCCACCCGCCGACCCACCGCACCCCCACAGTGTCGCTCGCGACGCCAGCAATCGGTGCATCCAGGGTAACCCTGAATCCAACGATCCATGTTCACCTGTGGTTCTGGATCAACTCAGCTTGACGCGGCGGATGAAGGCGACGCCACCTGCTGTGATGACCATCATGACACCACCCACGGTCAGTGTGCCGATCGGCGACGTCAAGAAATCTGCCAACTTGCCCTCAGCGGCTTGCTCATCCGGCGAAGGGGAGGCCGAGTTCTCCGGTTGCGGTCCGGGCGTACTGGAAGGAACAGGCGGTGGCAAAGACTGCGCCGACGGCGACTGCTCGGGCTGGTCAGACGGCGAGGACTCCGGCTGGGATGGCTCCATGGAGGGCAGTACGGCCTGGGTCGCGGTCGCCAGTGGGGCTGGGAGCCCGGGCGCTGGCGGGACGGCCCGTGTGGCAGCCGGGTTCGACGACGCCCCAGGAGGGTTCTCGGTCACGTGCGAGGCCGGGGTGGTCGCCGAGGGCACTGAAGGTAGTTGTGCGGCTGCGGCCGGAGCAGATGTCGAGTGGGGGGAGCCCTGCGCTCTGGGCGGAGAAATTGTTGTCGCAGACATCGCCGGAGCTTGAGTGATCTGCGGCGGCATGGACGTGGTCGGCGCGGCAGTGACCACCGTACGAGGCGGTGTGCTTGTCGGAACATTCTCCGTAGGTTGGGCCGGAATCGGGATGTGCGTGGTGGGAGCCGGGGTCGGCGTGGGCGTCTCGGTGTTCAAACCGGGGAAGTACGGCATCGGGAGAACCGAGGCGAGAGTCTGTGCGGACGTGGTGGGAGCCGGTGACGACGCCGGCGCAGGTGCGCCCAGACCGGGGAAGTACGGCATCGGGATAACCGTGGCGTGCGTCAGTGCGGAGGTGGTGGGAGCCGGCGCCGGCGTGCCCAAAACAGGGAAGTACGGTGTTGGAGCTTGCGTCGTGAGAATCGGCGGCGCGGTAGTGGGCACCTGGGCCGGTGTCGTCTCAGGCTCACCCGGGAAGTACGGAATCGGAATCACAGTCGCCGGAGCAGGCTCGTCCGTCGCCTCAGACTCACCCGGGAAGTACGGAATCGGAATCACAGTCGCCGGACCAGGCTCGTCCGTCGTCCCAGACTCACCCGGGAAGTACGGAATCGGAATCACCGTCGCCGGACCAGGCTCAGACGTCGTCGGGGTAGGCCAGGACGTTGTCGGCGTCGGCACGTACACCGTGCCAGGTGAGGCAGGAGTCGGCACAACGTACGTCGTCGTGGTCGGTGCAAAACTCGTCGGTGCATACGCCGGTGGAGTTGGCACGTACATTGTCTGCGTCGGTGCGTAGGTGGGGAGTGTCGGCACGTACATTGTCTGCGTCGGTGCGTAGGTGGGGAGTGTCGGCACGAGCATGGTCGACGGTGGCGCGTACGTCGTCGGTGTCGGCACCAACATCGTCGCCTTCGGAGCCGAGGCCGTCGGTACAAGCATGCTGGGCGTCGGTACAAGCATGCTGGGCGTCGGTGCAAGCATGCTGGACGTCGGTACAAGCATGGTGGACGTCGGTGCGAGGGTCGTGGGAGTCGGCACACCTGTTGCCGCAGTCGGAACGTTTGTCGGCGCGGTCGGAGTCGGTGTCGTAGGAGTGGGCCAGTACGTAGTCGGCGCCGCCTCGGTCGCCGTGGAAGTCGGACCGTCTTTCGTCGTCGCAGAGGTTGGCGAGTACATCGGTGGCGGCACGACCATTGTCTCGGTTGGAGCACTCATTGTCGGCGTCGGCACCAACACAGTCTGCGTCGAAGCCGCTGTGGGGACCGTCGGAACGAGAACGGTGGCTACCGCACCATGACCTCGTGTCGCAGTCGAGGTCGTCACCCCTTGGTCGTCATCATCCTCACGAGTGGCAGCGCCAGCCGATGTCGCGCCACCGGGAGTGGTCTCCCCGGGACGGCCAGTTGGCAGGTATGCCGGCAAGGACACTGGTGAAACGACAGTTGGCGTCTGGCTAGATGCCGGAATCACCATCGAAGTCGATTCTTCCGTGGGAATGTCTTCCGGCGGAATGCCCGGAAGGGAAAGTGCCGGAAAAGAAAAATCTGGAAGCGACAGTACGGGAAGTGACGGGTCCGGAAGTGACGGGTCTGGAAGCGACAGTGCGGGACCGGAGAGGTCTGGAAGCGACAATACAAGAAGAGACGGGTCCAGACCAGACGGGGCAGGAGCAGACATCGCGGCTTCAGACGTGGACACCTGGAAAGGGGCCACACCCGGTGCAGCAGTGGGAGCAACCGTCTGCTCGCGGGCTCCAAGAGGAGTCGACGTGCTGGCTGGAGGTGATGCCACAGTCACCGGGTCAGTGGGGGCTGCGTAAGCGCACGACAGTGACAATGGCAAATAAACCATTATCCCCGCTATAACGCCGACAAGTAGAGTCTTCATACTCTTCCCACTCCCAGTGACGTGCCTAATTCTACAGTGTATTCAGACTGGCGAATCGTTTCTAAACGTGATGGGCAGACTTATCATGGCCACAATTGGGACACAACGGTAGCAATAAGTAGTTTCACGCTGAAAGACCCCAGATTCACACGTGTAAGGGACCCTTCATGAGTATCATACAACGGACAATGCGCCCGATAAAATATCGCTAAGAAAGCAGAAATTCAGTCGAAAAGACGTGAATCTGACTCGGGATCGGCGCCGTTGACGAGAAGACGAGTCCCGGGACAGGAGTTGTCATGATGAAGAGCCCGTTGAACCCGAATCCACGCCGTCATTGGATCACCTGATCGGGCCGTCCTACGCTAACACGAAGTACCGCAGCCAGACGTACAACCATGCGATGGCGACTGTGGTGGCGGTAACGATCAGGCCGTACTTGGTGAACTTCCAGAAGCTGATCGGGCGGCCCCATTTCGCCGCGACGCCCAGGACGACGACGTTGGCACCCGCGGCCACCGCCGTCGTGTTGCCCCCGAGGTCTGCCCCGAACACGAAGGCCCACCACAGGGGGCTGTGAGCGCCGGCGTGGGAGGTGGACGCGATCATCTGCTCCACCACCGGCGTCATGGCGGTCGTGTAGGGAATGTTGTCGACGATGGCGCCCGCCACAGCCGAGAAGACGAGCAACCCGGAGGCTCCCAGCAGTTCGTCGCCGTGCATCAGGTTGGCGGCGACTCGTCCGATCGAGCTGATCACGCCGACCTCGACGAGCGCTCCGACAAGGACGAACAGTGCCATGAAGAAGGCCAGCGTCATCCACTCCACCTCGCCGAGGAATTCCTTCGGAGTGGTACGGCTGACCAGCACCATGGCACCGGCGCCGAGCAGAGCGATGATCGACGGATCGACGTGGAAGATCGTGTGGAAACCGAACGCGACCATCGTCAGCGCCAAGACGACCAAGCACCGCATGAGCAAGAGTTTGTTTTCGATGGCGTCGGCCGGGTGAATTCCCTTGAGGACCTCGTCGACGTCGACATGGACGCGCAGCTGTTTGCGGAAGAGCATCCTCAGCAGCAGGACCAGGATCACCAACAGGACAATGCACAACGGCAAGGCATGGATCAGGAAGTCGTTGAAGGTCAGCCCGGCGCGTGACGCGATGATGATGTTCGGCGGATCGGCGATCAACGTGGACAAACCCCCGATGTTCGCCGTCAGGATCAGGGCGATCAGATGGGGCATCGGGTCGATTCGCAGCCGCTGACAGACTGAGAGTGTGACCGGAGTCACCAACAAGACAGTGGTGACATTGTCCAGGACCGGCGAGAAGACCGCTGTGACAATGATCAGCAGGACCATCAACCGGGCCGGATTGCCCTGGGAGGCGCGGGCCGCCCACAAAGCAATGAACTCGAACAAACCGGTGTGCCGCAAAATGGAGACGATGACCATCATCCCGAAGAGCAGAAACAAGACGTTCCAGTCCACTCCGGTCGTATGGTTGAAGAAGGCGGAATCAGCTCTGACAAGCCCCAACAACGTCATTCCGGCCACACCGCCGAGTGCTGCCGCCACACGATGGACCTTCTCCGTCGCTATCAGGATGTAGCTGATCACGAAGATGGCGATGGCGGCGTATGCGATGATGGTCGGCTCCAATCAATGTATCTGTGTACGTCGGCCTCGGCCCGATTCACCAAATCATTGTTGCTCAGCATCCCCGTATGAGTATGCCGACCGCAGCGGCCCACACTCACAAAGCGTCGGGCGAAGCCTGATGATATCGTCCAGGTATCCCCGGACTCCCCAT
>WREX01000139.1 GCA_009779115.1 Propionibacteriaceae bacterium | reverse complement strand
GGCCTTCAGAACCTCCCGGTCCCATTCCTGCTGTGTCACGGTGGGGAAATCACCCGCCAATACCATCATTGTGTCAGTCATCGACATCCCTTCCACGGGTTATGTGGTCTCGCCGATCCCGGTTGACCAATTGGTCACCCAAGATGGGTCTGATGGAAGACTCCAGAATCACCCTATCGCTTTTCTCACGAGGGCTTGACATGAGCACGGTAAGAACTACATCGTCACGGACTCCACAGGCCTATCACTGGTCTGAATAGTACTTATGACTTCTGCACATGGGCTTGCTGACACATCATGATCGCTCTTTCCAGTTCCACCTGTGACTCGGATGTGTTCAGAAGCTTGTCCACTTCTGCGAGTTTGTCAACTGCCCTTTGTAGGTACTCCTGAGCCAACTCCACTTCGCCAGTCTGCACATACACTCGTGCCAAGTTCTGAAGACTCACCGCCAGATCCCGAGCCGCCTCCGGAGTACCCAACCGCGCATACAACACCCGAGCCTGACTCAGCATCAATTCCGATAGGTGTTTCTCGTCTTTATAGTCTGAGAACTGGACAGCCACCAACCGAGCGCTGTCGCAAGCCCGAACGGAGAACGGCGACGCGGACATCTTTCCAAGACTGGCTCCCACGTGGTCCAGAGCGCCGTGTAACCCTCCTGTGTCGTTACCCTTTCCAGCAATGAAAGCAGCAGCCAACCAGATGAGGAAGGAACGCAGCGGGTCATCCTCGTCTTTCTCGAGTTGGTCCAACTCATGTTGGGCTTGGGCTGCATCGCGAGAGGCGAAGGAATAAACACGTTCCAAGGAGCGTAGAAGTTGGACTGTGCCATCTGAACGCAACTCCTCAGGGATGAACAACAGAGGAGTTGTCGCAACCATGGGTGACGAGTCTTGTGCAGGCTGCCTCTCTAGTGGTGAATCTTGCATCGGTATATCACCAATCCGCCGAGCAAAAGAACGGACGGCCCACAAGTCAGGTGCCGACCCAAAAACCGTGGACAATTCCCGCGAGAAGATTGTCATGATGAGACATCCAGCCTGCGGGGAATGAAGTCTTCCCCGCAGTTCATTGAGAGTCCTGAGTGCCAGGTCCGTGTCTTGTGCAGAACCCAATGACGACAGCCAGACAATCCCACCGTGGGGTAAGTTTTTCCACGCCCACAACCTGAACCCTCGTGAAGAATATCCATGGAATGGCCATCCATTTGTCTGCGCGAGAAAGTGCGTGCGGTCACGCAGTTCCCGTTCTTTCATGACATCATCAACAAGCAGGAAAACTACCGATGGGAGATCGGCAGTCACCTCAAGATGCCATTTCAGGTCAGTCCAGACGCTCTCCACATCTTGCGGAGTAAGTGCCAACCGCACATCACGCTGACCGCCATCGGTCATTGCTCTACGACTCTAATCTGGGCTGGAGCAAAGGGTGAACCCCGAGCCAGGGATCGCCGTTTGGATAGCTGAGTATTGCACCTCGGCTTTCCAAGTAATCAAAATCAGAGAGTTGGGTTCGTTCCGGTCTGAAATAGCGATTCTTCTGGATTTCACTAAGAATCACATATTGCTCCTTGGTTAATCCTGAAGCCCCACCAGTCATCTGTTCTCGAACAATGCTTTCCGCTCTAATGATCATCTGCTCGGTGACAGGCATATTAGTTTTAGCTACCAGGATCGATTCAGAACTGAGGAGGAGAAGGTCACGGAATAAACCACCGGAACCCCGAATGATTCTGGTCTGATACTCACCAAAAAACTGTGAGGAATCATCATCGGGAGCACGCTTGTCCAACACTTTGCGTAGTTGGTCAATGCCTGGAGAATAATCTGTCCCATCTTCCTGCATCACCTTGACATTAAGCATCGGAAGTCGGACAAAATCACATTTCACATAAGTTGGCACAGAGTAAACGACATGAAAACCTGGCAACTTAAGTTCCTCACTCATCTCTTGGAACAGATATTCCACAGAGTCACGAACCGCGTCGTAGTTATTTCTCGTACCCCGCCAGTGATCGACAGAATCGAACACGAAGACTGGCAAGCCTTGAGACTCCATCACCAACTCTTGAGATGCTTTCTGGATGATCTCATGAAGGGAATCACGGAAGACCTTGCGCTGCGACTGCATCACTTCCCGCAGTGCCTTGCGTGCTGACTCATCCTCAGTGAACCACGAGCGCAAAGTCGCTGCAATAAACGGTACGTTGATCTGAATCTCAGGCACACTGAGGCGGAACCTCTTAAACATGGCGAAATAATCGGACTGGAGCGCTTTGCCGACCTGGGAATGGGGAACCACGCGCTGAACGGCCTGGATCATGCCAGCAGCAACTGCAGGCAAGAACGTGCCTGCCTCCAGCGGTTCCCACGGCTTGAGGTAGTCTTCTGCATCAGCGTAGAGGAACTGCCTGCCCGACTCCTGCACCATCCGACCAAACCGGAATAATTCCGAACTCTTCCCTGAACCCCGAGGACCACTGATCAGAGTCGCCGAGCCATTTAAAGCATAATTGACCTTTGTCAGGAGATGCTTGCTGATGTCCATCCCACGGACAGATTCGTCGTCGAGTTGGAGATAGAACCTACGCCTCACATCCAAGGCTTGTCGATCATCTACGTTTCTGTAGAACTCCCGCAGGTAGTCCTCGACACTGATCTGGGGGAGTGCGGCCATGGCAGCCATGATAGTCCAGATGCCGTGCACTGTCACCAACCCTTCTTCCGCCAAGAACAGTTGTCATACGGGAATCGGGAACCTCCTGTCTCAGCCGCTCATCACTCAGGGTGAGAAGGGCGATTGACAAGGCGCCCTGACTGTTTCAGCAACCTTCGTTTCCCTTGTCAGAGTGGATCCGAGTGGTTACACTGATCGAACCACGAGGTTCGCATGATCCGGGTAGCGACATGAGGCGATAGCGGGACTCCCCTTCGTACTGTTTGCAAAGAACACTCTTCGCGTTATTTGTTTGTTCAATAGTTTTTTTAATCGTCTACTTTTTCCCTACACCCCCGACAAGGAGGGAAGTATCATGACTCATCATTTTCGGCGCATCACGGTGGCTGTTGTGGCGGCGTGTGTGGTTGTCGGCCTGACGGCCTGCGGCAGTTCTAGCAGTGGCAGTGACAAGACTTATATCATCGCATCTGACAATGCCTTTGCGCCTTTCGAGTATCTCGACACGGCGACCAACAAGTACGTCGGTATCGATATAGACATCCTGGACGCCGTCGCGGCCAACCAGGGTTTCAAACACCAAGTCAACAACATCGGTTTTGACGCGGCTATGGGCCAGGTGCAAGCCGGTCAGGCTCACGCCATGATGGCGGGCATGAACATCACCGACGCGAGGAAATCCACCTTTGACTTCTCCCAGGGCTATTTCCACGATGGGCAGGTCCTCGTCGTGCCAGACGCCAGCACCGTTGCCACCCTGGACGACCTGAAGGGCCTCAGCATTGCCGCGAAAACCAGTACACAAGGAGCAACCTACGCCCAATCGATTTCAGAGAAGTACGGTTTCACGTTGCAGTTCTACGAAGACTCGCCGACGATGTACACGGCTGTTCTCAATGGCTCCAATGATGCTTGTTTCGAGGACCGTTCGGTCATCGGCTGGGCCATCAAGTACGACGGCCTGGCCCTGAAGACCGTGGGCGACGTCATCAACCCGGGTTCCTACGGCTTCGCTGTCAAGAAGGGCACCAACGCCGACCTGCTCTCCATGTTCAACCAAGGCTTGGAAGCGATCAAGGCCGACGGCACGTACGCCCAAATCATGGCCAAGTACGGCTACTGACCCACCCGCCACCCGATGAGGGTTCCACCAAATGAGGAGATGAGGCCATGGATTTCGCCATGACGATCCGGGGTTCTTGGTCGCTGTTGCTGACCGGCCTGGTCACGACGGTGATCGTCTCACTGATCGCGATTGCTGTCGGCACGGTCATCGGCTTCGTCTCCTCCCTGATGGGCCTGTCCCGGATCTGGGTGTTGAAAGCCCTGTCAGAAATTTATGTGTGGGTGATCCGGGGCACCCCGATGATCGTTCAAGCGTTCATCGTCTACTTCGGCATGCCCCAATTGATCCAAACCTTCGTCCCGGGTTTCACCATCAGCGCCTTCACAGCCAGCGCCATCACGCTGAGCACCAACGCTGGGGCATATTTGTCAGAAATATTCCGGAGTGGGATCAATGCGGTCGACCCCGGACAGGTCGAAGCCTCGCGCAGTCTGGGCATGTCCCAGGTCCGTACGATGAGGCGCATCATTTTGCCGCAGGCGGTTCGAATCACGATTCCGTCGCTTGTCAACCAGTTCATCATCACCGTCAAGGATTCGTCCATCTTGTCGGTCATCGGACTGGCCGAGTTGGTCAACCGGGCCAAGGTCTACGTCGGGGGAACCTACCAATTCTTCGCCACTTACGTGCTAGTCGCGGTCTTGTACCTGGCTGTGATCTCGGCGCTGATGGTGGCGTCGCGCTACATTGAAAAGAGGCTGAATCGTGACAAAGATCCTGCTTGAGGCGGTACGGAAAAGCTTCAGGACCCTCGAAGTGCTCAAAGGAATCGACTTGAGCGTCGACGGGGGTGAAGTCGTCTGCGTCATCGGGCCGTCGGGGTCCGGAAAATCCACACTATTGCGCTGCGTCAACGCACTCGAATCGGTGACCCAAGGGCGCGTCATCGTCATGTCCGACCCGAACTGCGACCTCAACACGGCCCGTAGGAACATTGGCATGGTCTTCCAGAGCTTCAACCTGTTTTCCCACATGACCGTACGGCGCAACATCACCCTCGCACCGATGGACCTGAAGAAGACAACCAAACCTGACGCCGATGCTCTGGCTGTGGAACTTCTCACCCGGGTCGGGCTGGAAGACAAGATCGACGTCTACCCCCGCCAACTCTCCGGAGGACAGAAGCAACGAGTGGCGATCGCCCGAGCCCTGGCCATGCGGCCCGATGTCATGCTCTTCGACGAACCGACCAGTGCCCTGGACCCGGAAATGGTCGGCGAGGTGCTCGCGGTCATGCAGCAACTGGCTTTCGACGGGATGACGATGCTCATCGTCACCCACGAAATGGGCTTCGCCAGGGAAGTCGGAGACCGTGTGATCTTCATGGCTGACGGAATGATCGTCGAACAAGGAACACCCAGCGAAGTGTTCGGTAATCCCCGCGAGCCCCGTACAAAAGATTTCTTGCGCAGGGTGTCTCAGGCCGGGTGAGGGTCAGCCTCCCCGACCCGTGTCCGGTGGGACATAAGTCCCTAAGAGCGTGCTGAAATACGCTGTTCCGAGCGAGGACGTGCCGGGCGGGATGAGCTGGTGACCCCACATCTTGTACATGGACTGGACGTCCATCGCAAGATGTGGGGTCACCAGATCGCCCGATCC
>WREX01000138.1 GCA_009779115.1 Propionibacteriaceae bacterium | reverse complement strand
CCTTCAACCGGCATGAAGCAGATATCATTGTTCGATCCAGTACGTCTGGATGTGCTGGGCTGGTCTGGGCACGAGGAAGCTGGTCCGCGCGAACTCCCGTACTGTTTTGGCCAGACTCCGCTCGCCCGCGGCCCACAGGAAGCAATCGGCCGGGTCCATGTCGGCGACTACACTTTCGAGGGTGGCCTGATTGAGGGAATCGATCCAGGACACCGACGTGTTCTCCCTGGTCGGCAGCGGGATCGACTCACGGTCGGGATGCCCGTCCTGCAACAGTACGGTCAAAGCCATCGCGGGATCGCAGGACTGGATCAGGCAGGCCGCCGCTGCCAATGCCGAGGCGTCAGCGATCAAGAGCCCTTGTGTGGTATCGGGGATGTTCAGGTGGTACGGCGGTTCGCTCACGGACAATGTGGTTCCGGGTGAGGCCGAGGCTGCCCAGCGGCTCGCGGGGCCCTCCGGGGTGTGTAAGACGAACTCCAGCCAGCAGGACTCGGGAGTGGCTGAGCGCATCGTGTATGACCGCTGGACGAGCGAAGCCTGGTCCAGACTGGGCAGGTTGAGCATCAGGTACCCGGCTGGTTCTGGGGTGAAGATGTCGAACAAACCCTTGGGGTCGATGGTCACGCGACGGTACCAATCCGTGAAATCCTCGACTGCGACGACCTCGACCTGGTGATCTCTCACACGCGGGCGCCGGAGCAAGGGCACTAGAACAGAATCGTTAGTTTGGCGGCGGTGGGTCAGATCCATTCCAGTATTGTCGCAGATTCACCACGGTCCGGCTGATGCGCGGCACAAATAGTCAGGTACTTGACAGATTGGAGAGGGCTGGCGCATACTATTTGTCAGGTACCTGACTTGCTCACCTCTTAATCTTGGAGAACACCATGAACGATGATACGAATGAGGATCGTACGGACGAGGATCTCGAAAACTTGGACCGTACTGACGACCTGACAGACACGCGGGTGGTCGTTGCCACCCAACTGATGCGACTGCAGGGCCTGATCGGGCACTTCGAGCGTCGCGGACCTGTGCACCGAGCCCCCTGGGACGACCCGCGGCGTGGACAAGGCCGCGTACTGTCCCTGCTCAAACTCAAACCCGAGATCAGCCAGCGCGAATTGACGTACCTGCTGGACATGTCCAAGCAGTCCCTGGCCGAGTTGCTCGGCAAACTGGAGAAAGCCGGACTGATCCGACGTGAACCTTCTGCCGACGACAAGCGGGTCACTGTGATCACCCTGACCGAAGCGGGCCGAGCCACTGACCAACTCGGCGAGGTCACCCCCACTCACGTCGACGAGGTCCTTGAGGTTCTCAGCGACGCGGAACTGGCGCAACTGAGCGACTATCTGGCCCGCCTGATCGAACGCTTCGAACAATTGGTCGGCGGCGACTCCTTCGGCGAGCGCCGCGCCATGATGGCTGAATTCATGCGCCGTCACGGCGATGACCCCCGGATGCGCGAGGGTTTCGGCCCCGGTTGGGGCGATCAAGACCCACGGACGATGGGCGGATTCCCCGGACCTCACGGCGGATTCGGCCCCCGAGGACGCGACGGCCACGACCCCCGCTCCCGCGAGGGCTGTGACCCGAGAGGACGCGGACGGTTCACCGGACCGCGTGGTATGGGCCCGGACCGTGACCTGGACGACATGGATCCGCGCCAGCGCGACTGGAGAGCCGACCCAGGCATGGATGGTCCTGATCCCCGAGACCATCGCGACCATCGCAAGGGGCCCAAATCCCGGCGTGGCGGGCCGCGAGGACGCTAGCCTGATCCGGCATCCAGGCGAGGGCCTCACCCTCGCCAGAAAAATGTCCGAGGGCTTTGTTAGCTTGGGACACATGACAAAAACAGCAGTCAAAACCCAGAAAGCCGCGTACCGTTGCGCAGAATGTGGCTGGACCTCGATCCGCTGGGTCGGCCGGTGCGGCGAATGCCAGCAATGGGGAACGATCGAAGAAACCTCGTCGGCGCGAGTGCCACAGGTGGCTTCGGTCATTCCCCTGGCACGGGCGATTCCCATCACGGAAGTCGACCCAGCCGCCACCCAGAGGACGTCGACCGGGATCGGAGAACTGGACCGTGTCCTGGGAGGCGGGCTGGTTCCCGGCTCCGTCGTCTTGCTCGCCGGGGAGCCCGGTGTGGGCAAGTCTACTTTATTGTTGGAGGTGGCCGCCCGATGGGCCCAGACGACCGGGACCACTTTGTACATCACCGGTGAGGAATCGGCCGGGCAGGTGAGAATGAGGGCCATCCGCACCTCAGCCAACTCACCCGATCTCTACCTGGCCGCGGAGACCGACCTGTCGGTGGCGATCGGACACATCGAACAAGTGGAACCGAGTCTGGTGGTGGTCGACTCCGTCCAGACCATCGGCTCCCCGACCCTCGACGGGTCGCCCGGAGGAGTGGCCCAGGTCAAGGAGGTGGCCAGCGCATTGATCCGGGTGGCGAAACAGCAAGGGATCCCGGTCATCCTGGTGGGCCATGTCACCAAGGACGGTAGTGTCGCCGGACCCAGGACTTTGGAGCATCTGGTCGACGTGGTCCTCAGTTTCGACGGCGATCGTCATTCCGGGTTCCGGATGGTCAGGGCCACGAAGAACCGCTTCGGGCCCGCCGATGAGATCGGCTGCTTCGAACTGAGTGACCAGGGCATCGAAGAGGTTCTCGACCCGTCAGGAGTGTTCACCAGCACACACGCCGAAGCCGTGTCGGGCACGGCCGTCACAGTCGCCCTGGAAGGACGCCGACCCCTGCTGACCGAAGTCCAGGCGCTAGTGGCGCCGACCAGCCTGGCCACCCCCAGGCGGGTCTGCAATGGCGTGGACTTTCCCCGATTAGCCATGGTCTTGGCCGTCCTGCAGCGCCGGGCTCAGGTGCGCTGCCACACCTTGGATGTCTATGCCTCGACGGTCGGCGGCGCCAAGATATCCGACCCGGGTGCAGACCTCGCCCTGGCATGCGCTCTGGCCTCGGCGATCACGGATCGTCCCTTGCCAGACCACACAATCGTCATCGGTGAAATCGGTCTGGCCGGAGAAGTCCGCCGGGTGGCAGCCGTGGAGCGGCGTCTGGTCGAAGCTTCACGGTTGGGCGTCACCACTGCTGTCGTTCCACCAGGGTACGGCGCCGGATCATCGACCAGGGTGCCTTCCCACATGCAGGTGATCGAGGCGCCCACGTTGACCTATGCCCTGACTGTCTTGGACCTGAAGAATTCCCGGTCCAGGTCCCACGAGTCGGACGCATGATGGCACACCACAGGTGTTCGGGACTCCAGGAGACAACTGGTGTCAGCCCCCGGGATGGCGTCAGTCAAGCGGTGCATCCAGGCTCAGCCTGGAGGTTAGATGCGAACCAGTCCTGTCGGGGTGGTGAAGCTGGCCGACACCACACCCGGATATCCGCTGGGAGAGTCGAAGGTGATCTTCACTCCATCGAATTCATCGGGAAGGTCTTGCCCCAACCACTCCTTGACGCGCTCGCGGGAACCGGCGATTTGAACTTCATCCAAGCCGATGGTGGCTGGCAAAGCCGACGGCAACATAGACGGATCCGAGATCCAGCGGATGAAGAAGGGCAACTGTGGGTCGGCGATGAGACCCCTGATGCCGAGTTGTTCCCACTCCAGAAGGCGGCCGTCGGGAAAATGGCGCACGCCCACGACAGCCTTGCGGTCCAGGCGTGCTTCGTAATGAGACATGTCGTCCAAGGAGATGACCCAACCGAGCCAGCCACCGCCGAGGGCGCTGCGCGTACGAACGGCCTGCCCGTACGGCGCCTTTTCGGCGGCTGGATGATCGAGGACCTCCACAATCTCGATATGACGACCAGCAAGAAGAGGAATCAAGCGGATACGCGTGCCAAACCCAGGATGGAGCCCCCCATCCACCGACTTGACCCCCAGCAGGCTTTCCAAACGTTCAGCTTCGGCCTGCAGCCCCGCCGGACCTGCCGCGAAGATGAGATGATCTAGATGCATACCCCTATTCTGCCTGTCGCACAGGTCGCTGGGAAATCGGGCAAGCGATGCGCCATAATGGCAGGCCCAGCGAACACCAGCCAAGAAGAGATAGGCTTCCTATGACAGGTTGCTGCGAGCTGCCATCTGACCATGACGATGAAAGGTACTCTCCGGCCATGTATCGCGCGTTCTTTCTCACGCTGGCCCGCTATCGGGTCGTTAAAAAACTGGTCCTCATGTGCCCAGTGACCAACAGACTGGTCAAACGTTTCGTCGCCGGTTCCTCCTGGGATGATGCCCGCGTCGTCATCGCCTCCCAGTTGGACAAAGGGTTGAAGGTCTCACTGAACTACCTGGGCAGCGACATCCGCACTGCCGAGCAAGCCGACCGCACCGCCGACATGTACATCACGATGCTCCACCAGATCCACAACGAGGGATGGGGCAAGGATGTCGACATCTCGGTCTCACTCAACACGCTGGGACTGCTGCTGCACGATGGTGAGCAACTGGCCGTCGGCCATGCCGCGAGAATCGCCGCTGCGGCCCGTGAGGCCGGAACCACGGTGACCTTGGAAATGGAAGGACTCGCAACGGTGGCCAAGACTCTGCGCGTCGTGCAGTCGCTCAGACAGTCGTACCCCGAAGTCGGAGGCAGTCTCCAGGCCAATCTGAGACGAACCGACGCCGATTGCCGCACGCTGGACGCCACCACGTCACGGCTCAGACTGACCAAAGGATCGTTCAAAGCTCCCAGCCAGGCCGCTTTTTCGGATAAGCACGAAGTCGATCTGAGCTATGTGCGGTGCTTGAAGACCCTGATGGAAGGTGTCGGGACCCCTCTGGTTGCCACCCATGACCCGGTCATGATCGAGATCGCCCAGGAACTGGCGGCCCACTCCAACAGAGGTCTGAGAGACTTCGAATTCCAGATGCTCTACGGAGTGCGCACAGTCGAGCAGGAACGCCTGGTCGACGTGGGCCACACTGTCAGGGTCTACGTCCCCTTCGGAGAGAACTGGTACAGCTACGTCGTCCGCCGTCTGGCCCAACGCCCGGCGAACGCGATCTTCTTCCTCCGGGCTCTGCTAGGAGCGTGCTGACAGATGACGTGTTGTCAGCCGGGCATCAGTTGAGATGACCGTAGAACCAACACCTGGTCTCCTCCCGCAGGCGAAACGCCTGATCACCGTGGAAATCATCATTGTGATGGCGGTCTCCTTCGGGCGCTCGGGGGTCTACTCCATCCTGTCGATCATCGACAAGCTGACTCAAGGGCCGCCGCTGTCCTCCCAGACGACCTCGCTGAACCAGTCCGTCACCCCGAACCGGCCGTGGCTCGACCTGGCCTACCAGCTCTACTACTTCATCCTGCCCCTGGCCGAAGCCGCCCTGGCGATCTATCTGCTGCACGTGGCCTACGGCCAGG
>WREX01000137.1 GCA_009779115.1 Propionibacteriaceae bacterium | reverse complement strand
GATGAACAACTGCCGCTGGATTATCATGCCGACGAGCGCTGACAGTAGAGTTGGGGTGTGCCACTTCGCTGCGTAGTCCTGATCTCGGGAACCGGCACACTCCTCCAAGCCCTGATGGATGCGGTCGCGCGTGGGGACCTGCGGGCCAGTATCGTTGCCGTGGGCGCTGACCGGAAAGCCGAGGGGCTCGCCCGGGCCGAGGCGGCGGGGATTCCCGTTTTCGTCCATCGGTTGGTCGCCGGGGCGGACCGTACGCAATGGGACCAGGAGTTGACCGACAAGGTTGCTGCGTACTCTGCGGACCTGGTCATTTCCGCTGGATTTATGAAGCTGGTCGGCTCGGCGTTCTTGGGCCGGTTCGCGGGCCGCCTGATCAACACCCATCCTGCCTTGTTGCCCAGTTTTCCGGGTCCTCACGCCGTTCGCGACGCCCTGGCCGCCGGGGTCAAGGTGACAGGGTGCACAGTATTCGCCGTCGATGAGGGGGTCGACACCGGTCCGATCATCGCCCAGGAGGCAGTACGGGTCCTCCCTGGGGATGATGAAGAGTCGTTGCACGAGCGCATCAAGCAGACGGAAAGACGGCTTCTGGTCGAGGTCGTGAAGGGATGGGAGGAAACTCATGGATGATCGGATTGAGATTCGCAGGGCGCTGGTGAGTGTCTATGACAAGACAGATTTGGTGGCGGTCGGGAAGGTCCTGTCCAGCCACGGTGTCGACATTGTCTCCACCGGGTCGACAGCGGCCCTGCTCGCACAAGCTGGTGTTGCTGTGATACCGGTCGAAGAGGTGACCGGTTTTCCCGAGTGCCTGGACGGTCGGGTGAAGACCCTTCATCCGCGCATCCATGCCGGGATCTTGGCGGACAGGCGTCGGCCCTCGCATGTGGCCGAGTTGGCGGAAATGGACATGGCGCCCTTCGACCTGGTGGTGAGCAACCTGTACCCGTTCACGGACACGGTGGCTGCCGGGGCGGACGTGGACGCGTGCGTGGAGCAGATCGACATCGGTGGGCCGAGCATGGTCCGGGCTGCGGCCAAGAACCATCCCAGCGTGGCGGTCGTCACCTCGCCCTCGCAGTACGCGCGGCTGATCGAGGCGGTCAATGCGGGCGGATTCACGCTGGCTGAACGCCAGCAACTCGCCACACAAGCTTTCATTCATACGGCGGCGTACGACGTGGCGGTGGCGACCTGGATGACCGAGGTCTTCGGTGGGCAGCAATCGGGCGAGGCTGAGCAGGGATCGGCGGGTTCCGCTGGGGCTGCGGGCACCGTTGGTTCCGCCGCATTGCCTGGGTGGATCGGCCAGACGTACACCTTGTCCCATTCGTTGAGGTACGGCGAGAACTCCCACCAGGCTGCGGCGCTGTACGTGGCGGGGACCGTCCAGGGCAGTGGGAATCCCTCAGCGTCAGATCGTGGTGTCGAGGATTCAGGTCCAGGCGAGGGCGCAACACCCACCTGGGTCATCCGACCCGGGCTAGCTGGTGCTGTCCAGTTGGGCGGCAAGGAGATGAGCTACAACAATTACACTGACACCGAGGCCGCCTACCGGGCCTGCCATGACTTCGATGCCCCGACCGTGGCCATCATCAAGCATGCCAACCCGTGTGGGATCGCGCTGGGCTCCACCATCGCCGAGGCCCATCGCAAGGCCCACGCCTGCGACTCCTTGTCCGCGTACGGCGGTGTCGTGGCGGCGAACCGCGAAGTCAGCAAGGAGATGGCCCTCGGCCTGAAAGGGATCTTCACCGAGGTGATCATCGCGCCCTCCTACGAGCCGGAAGCTCTGGTGGTGCTCCAGAAGAAAAAGAACTTGCGCATCCTCCAGGCTGGCCCCTATGTCGCACCCGTGCGGGAGACGAAGGCCATCTCCGGTGGGTTGCTGGTCCAGGAGCCCGACCGTGTGAACGCGCCCGGGGACGATCCCGGCAACTGGGAGTTGAAGGCCGGGCCAGGCGTGGACGAGGCGGCCCTGCGGGACTTAGTTTTCGCGTGGAGAGCAGTACGGGCGGTGAAGTCCAATGCCATTCTGCTGGCGCATGACGAGGCATCGGTGGGTGTCGGCATGGGCCAAGTGAACCGCGTGGACTCTTGTCGGTTGGCCGTCGAACGCGCCGGTGATCGCGCAGCCGGGTCGGTCGCCGCGTCGGACGCCTTCTTCCCGTTCGCGGACGGTCCGCAGATTCTGTTCGATGCCGGAGTGACAGCCATCGTCGAACCCGGCGGATCGATCCACGACGAGGACACCATCACCGCTTGCCAGGCAGCTGGTGTGTCGCTGTACTTCACCGGAACTCGGCACTTCTTCCACTGAGCCTGGATCCATCGATCGCTTGCGTCGCGAGCGGTACCCATCTGGAAGCGCTTCCTTCAAATCAGGACGCGAGGCGGACACTACCACGTTGTGAGACTGATTCGGCCCTAGAAGGGATGATGAGAGTTGCCATATAGGCTAATTTCTGTGATTCAACCGGGTGTACCTGTGCTTATGGGGTCGGCCTACGATGCCGAATACGTGATGTCGGAGCGCATCGACGACGATATGCGATTGATGCACGAGGCTGGGTTCTCGGTCATCCGCGTGACAGAGCCAGCCTGGTCGAGGTGGGAACTTGAAGACGGGCAGTTCACGTTGGACTGGCTTCAACCGATCGTGGACGCCTCGCTCGCGCAGGGCATGGGAACGATCCTGAGCCTGCCAACTCCGGAGCCCCCGCCGTGGCTGGCTCGCAAACACCCCGAGATAGCGGCTCGTCGGCATCAGGGCGAACCGTGGGGACGAGGTACCCAGCCCGTGACCGATGTCACCCACCAGGGGTTCCGCGTCCACGCCGAGCGGATGATCCGGCAGGTCGTGGGGCGCTATCGCGATCATCGCGGAGTCATCGGCTTTCAGGTCGACAATGTTCCCAGCGCGGAAATCTTCCGCAGTCCTGGGATCTTCGATGCCTTCGTGGAGAGCTTGCGGCAACAATACACAGACGTCGACGCGATCAACCGAGATTGGGGCCTTGTCTCCTGGTCGCGTCCGTTGTCCACGTGGAACGATCTGTGGGCACCCGATTCCAACACAGTACCGCAGTATGATATGGCTTGGAAACGCTTCCAGTCGCGGGTGATCAGTGACTTCGTCTCGTGGCAGTCCAGAATCATCCGTGAGGTGGCCCGCCCCGATCAGTTCGTCACCACATGTGTGCCGTACGGACACCCGGCTGGCGACGATCCCGCCGTGGCCAGTCAGGTGGACATCACATCGGGCAGAGTCATGTTCGACCTTCGCGATGGGCTGTCCTTGTCAGGATCCGCCACCCCTCGCTCTGAGGGAGTCCATGCCGGTCCATGGGGGGTGGCCCTGGCCGCGGACCGGGCGTACTCGTCTCGTCAGGAGCCCTTCCTGGTGACCCAGACCGCCAGTCTGACCGGTAGTCCGATCATGAACGCGCCATGTTTTGACGGGCAGTGGCGCCAGGTCGCGTGGTCCATGATCGCCAGGGGCGCCCGCATGCTGGAGTTCCGGCATTGGCATGCTCTGACCTGGGACCGGGAAACCTACTGGACCTCCGTCCTGCCCCACGACACCCTGCCCGGGCGGGTGTTCGAGCAACTTTCCGGGGTGGGTGTGGAATTGCAGGCGCTGGGTTCTGTGGTGTCCGGGCTGATCCCCGATGCCCAGATCGGCCTGTTGTGGTCGAACCCGTCATCGTGGGCGGTGGATTTCCAGCCTGCAGCTGGGCGTACTGGGGAAGAATCATCGCCCGGTGAAGGGGTGTACGACAAGATCGTGGGTTCGTTCTACCGCGGGGCCTTCGAAACGGGTGTGCCCGTGCGCATCCTCCATGACAGCCAACTCGGCGACGGTGGAACCGATCTGCTGGTACCCGCGGAGATCGTCGAGACGCTTCCTGTCCTGGTCGTAGCGGGTTTGTACGTGGCGGACGACCACTTGATCGATTGGCTTCGGCGCTACGTCGAGGCCGGTGGCCATTTAGTGGTGGGACCGCACACCGCTGTCGCCGATTCCCAGGCCCGGGTCCGCGGCAAGGCCAAGCCCGCAGGCCTGACCGACGTGCTGTGCGCCAGCTACCAGGAGATGGCCAGCCTGGAAGCCCCGATCACAGTTGAATCCTCCGCTCCCGGATTCCCGGTTCCGCCCGGCGCGCAGGGCACAATCTGGTTGGAGGGTTTGTACGCCGAACCCGAGGCCCAGGTTCTCGCCACCTATGTTCATCCCCATTATGGTCGGTACGCCGCCGTCGTCACCCACAGGGTCGGCCACGGACGTGCCACAATCGTCGGAACCGTACCCGATCCCGCCTTGGCCAAGGCATTGGTCCAGTGGCTCGTTCCACCCACCGATCCCTGGCGCACCCTGGTCGCCGGCCCAGTCACCATCACCTCAGCCACCCTCGGCGATGGCCGCAAGCTGCGTGTGGTCTACAACTGGTCTTGGGTCCCTGTCGTGATCCAGCTACCCCAACCAGCCCGCGACGTGACCGTCCCCGACACCCTCCTGCCATCCGGCCACGAGGTCGCCCTCAACCCCTGGGATGTACGCGCTTTCGTTCAGTGATCGTGTCGTCGGTGACGTCACGATTGATAGACAACCCGAGCCCCGGTCGCGACTGAGGCTCCCATGATGCCGAAACTGGTCACGTCTTCGAAGCCGAGTGAGGTCATCTGGGCGCGGGCCCTCCCGGCACGGCCTCCAGCGTTGCAGTACACGACGTACTCCTGATCTGTGGGGAAAGCACGAATCTGGGTGACGAATTCGGGGCTGTTGAAACTGATGTTGATTGCCCCCTCGATGTGGCGGGCGGCGTACTCGTCAGGTGTGCGCACGTCGATGATGAGCCTGCTCATGGGTTCCATTGTGTCACCAGTGGTTGCTGACGCCCTATCCGGCGGTGCCGAAACGGCGGTCTCGGTCGGCGTAGATGTCGATGGCGTGCCACAGGTCGCGGCGGTCGAAGTCGGGCCAGAGGCGGTCGAGGAAGACCATTTCGGAGTAGGCGGACTGCCAGATCAGGAAGTTGGAGGTACGTTGTTCGCCCGACGAGCGGATGAACAGGTCGACGTCGGGGATGTCGGGGCAGTAGAGGAACTTTTCGACGCGGGACTCGGTTAAGCGGTCGGGGTCGAGCCGGCCAGCCAGGGCTTCTCGGGCGATGGCGCGGACCGCGTCGGTGATCTCGGCCCGTCCGCCGTAGTTGACGCAGAACTGGAGGGTCAGAGTTGTGTTCTCCTGGGTGATCTCTTCGGCTTGTTGCAGTTCGCGGATGACAGACGCCCAGAGTTTGGGAGTACGCCCTGCCCAGCGAATCCGTACACCCAAGGCGTCGAGGTCTTCGCGGCGGCGGTGGATCGTGTCGCGGTTGAAGCCCATCAGCCAGTGTACTTCGGAAGGAGAGCGCTTCCAGTTC
>WREX01000136.1 GCA_009779115.1 Propionibacteriaceae bacterium | reverse complement strand
CCCGACGGGACCGAGGATCTGTGGAATCCTGAGTACATCGAACTGGTCATGCTGGCGTGAAGGGGCATGGATGAAGAAACTGATCGCGGCGCTGGCGGGGATCGTGCTGGTCGCCGGTTTGACGGGATGCTCGCACAATTCCGGGCCAAACCCGACCGAGCCTCCCGAGATACCGACCCATCAGATTGCCGGATCGGTCCTGCCCCAAAAGGTGGCTGGGTACACGGCCCTGGGACCGACCCCCGCCCCGGACCAGACCAGTGTCACCTACGCCAGTGACGCCCAGCCTCTCGACTTGGCCGTGGTCTCGTTCGATCCGACCGGTCAATATGGCCAGGTCACGCTGACCGGACAACAGTGGTACGGGGCCAGCCGTTGCGGAACCCTGTGGAAAGGCGATGCCAAGGCCACGCCCCAACAGAGCCAGATCGCCTGTGTCACTGTCTTGACCGATGGAGTCATGACGACGGTCTCCGGTGGGCAACAAACCGCCTCGGACATGGCTGTGCTCGCCAATGCCATCTACGACCAATTGTCGTGAGTAGCGGGCCTGGTTTCCCGATCCTCGTGCTGGTGTCCTGCTGGAATCCAGGGGTGTGCGTGAGCAGTACACTATGTCCCGGGGATGTCGATCTGGAAGACTGGCGGATTACTGGATAGGTGAGGTGCATGAGTACGGTCATTGAAGTGTCGGATGTGACCTTGAGGCGTGGTCGTGCTTTCCTGCTCGACCATGTCACATGGACTGTGTACGAGCCTGACCGGTGGGTAATCATCGGCCCCAACGGTGCAGGCAAGACCACACTGATGCAGGTTGTGTCAGCACGGATGTTTCCCACGTCGGGTCAAGTCCGCTTGTTGGGCGAAATGCTGGGCAGTGTCGACGTCTTCGAACTGCGCCCTCGCATCGGTGTCTCGTCAGCTGCCCTGCTGACTCAAATCCCCGCGGACGAGAAGGTCCTCGATGTGGTCATGTCGGCGTCGTACGCGATCTTCGGCCGCTGGCGTGAGGAGTACACCAATATCGACTTCATGAGGGCTGAGAAGCTGATGTCACAGTTGCGGGTGGACTATCTGGCCGATCGCGTCTTCGGCACCTTGTCAGAGGGCGAACGCCAGCGCACACAAATCGCCCGGGCGCTGATGACCGACCCCGAGTTGCTGATCCTGGATGAGCCCACAGCCGGATTGGACCTGTCCGGGAGGGAACTGCTGCTGGCGACCCTGTCTGACTTGGCGCTCGACGACCTGTCGCCCACCTCCATCATGGTGACCCATCACGTGGAGGAGATCCCTGTCGGCGTGACACACGCCCTCTTCCTCAAGCAGGGCCGCGTGGTGGCCGCCGGCCCCATCGACCAGGTGATGAACGACGATGTGTTGACGCGTACCTTCGATCTTCCTCTGACTGTGAAGTCTGTCGACGGCCGCTGGCGCGCCCAAGCTGCCCTCCTCCCGCGCAGAGGCTGGGTGTACTGAGGCGCCAGAGCGTCACATAGCTGGATCGAATTCCTTCTTGGGGGTTTGGGGCCAGTCGTCTGGGTACCGGTGGGCGAGAGCTTCGTGGTCGGCATAGAGATGTTTGCGCGAGCGGTCGGAGAGCCGGTCGCCGAAGACCATACCCGACAGGTGGTCCGTCTCGTGTTGCAGACAGCGGGCCAGCAGACCGGTGCCGACGACCTCAATGGGATTGCCGTTGTGGTCCTGACCCCGGCAGATGGCGAAGTCCGGACGGGCCAACGGCGAGTAGGCACCTGGCAATGACAGGCAACCCTCCTCTTCGCTGACGAGATGGCGGTTTTTACTCTCCGGCAGGGTGACGGTCGGATTGATCATGACACCAATGTGAATCTTGTCGTCCGCATCGGGACAGTGGTACACGAACAGTGAACGATTGTCGTCCACTTGTGTGGAGGCGAGGCCAACGCCGTCAGCGGCTTCCATGGTCGTGAACATGTCCCGGACCAGATCATGAAGGGCGGAGTCGAAGACAGTGACAGTCTGTGTGGGGGCATGGAGGCTCGGTTCGCCCCAGCGCGCGATGCGCAGTATCTGTCCGCCGGTGACTAGATCCGCCAGTTCAATCATCAGTGTCCTTTCCCTGCCCCGATCATACGTCATTTCTCACCCCCCCTGGGGTCAGGTCTCGCTCCCGGAACCGAGTGCGTCGATAGATCTGGGGGAGGGCGTGGTGAGTTTGTGGGGCACGGCAGATGGGGCATGCTAAGGATGTGTCGTCGTTATATGAACTGGTCAGCCGGTACGACGAGTCTCTTGCGCCGCGGTATTCTCCGCGTACCCGATTGGCCTATGTCACCGACCTGAAGCAGTTCATGGAGTTCTTGGACAGTCGCGGTGTCTCATCGATTGCCGAGGCTGGGGTGACTGATGTCCGAGCTTGGCTGGCGTCGATGTCCGATGATGGAAAATCCAGGTCTACCCTTCAGCGGCGTACTTCGGCGGTGAAAGGCTTCGTGTCGTGGGCGTGCGTGAGAGGACTGGTTCCCACTGATTTCACCCGGGGATTGCGATCGATCAGTGTTTCGAAGTCTTTGCCGGCCACTATTTCCCTGAAAGAGGCACGAGAGGTGATGGATGCCTTGGCCAGTGTGGCAGCCGAGGAAGACACTGCGGTCGCCCATCGCGATCAGGCCATGGTGGAAGTTTTGTACGCCACGGGAGCACGGGTGTCCGAATTGTGCGGTCTCGACCTTGACTGTCTGGACCGGGCGCGCGGCCTGATCCGCGTGCTCGGCAAAGGGGACAAGGAACGTTCCATACCAATCGGTCAACCCGCCTTGATCGCTGTCGATCGCTGGCTGGCCCGACGAGGCGAACTCGTGACATCACGCAGTGGCCGGGCTGTGTTCATCGGCGAGCGCCTGGGGGCACGGATCGATCCGAGAGTTGTCCGCCGGATCGTCCATCACAGTCTCTTGCTGTCGGACACGGCACCCAACCTGGGACCGCACGGCCTGCGTCACGCGATGGCCACTCATCTCTTGGAAGGCGGCGCCGACTTGCGCAGCGTCCAGGAAGTGCTCGGCCATTCATCAATCACGACCACCCAGATCTACACCCACGTGTCGTCGGAGCGGTTGCGAGCCGTCTTCGAACAAGCACATCCGCGTGCTTGACCCGGCAACGGTGTCGGTGACACAGCGCAACCCCAATCGGGACGAGGATGCTCGCGTCAACCTGGGAGCAAGAGTTGTGGATCTGTGCTGACCCCGTCCACCCAGGTCTGGAAGTGGAGGTGACAGCCTGTGGATGTTCCGGTGGAACCGACCCAACCTACCAACTGTCCTTGTGACACATGGGCCCCAGCCGGAACCGCGAAGCTCTGGGCGTGGTTGTAGGCCGTCTTCAATGCATGACCGTCGATGGTGCCATGCTCAATGACCAGGCGGTATCCATAGCCCCCGCTGTAGGCGGACATGGTCACCGTGCCTGCGGCCGATGCGACGATCGGAGACCCGCACGCTGCCCCGATGTCTAGGCCGTCATGGAACTTCCAGACCTTGTCGATGGGGTGCAGGCGCATGCCGTACACATCGGTGACGACACCGGTGACAGGGGTGACAAGTCCCGCTGCGCTCACCCGGCCATTGACTCCATACCGGGTCATGTCGGCCGCTCGGGAACGGATCTGGTCCATGTCATGGGAGCTGAGGAGTCGGATTTTCGGGTGCTCAAGCAGGCTGAGCGGATCGAGGTAGGTGTCACCTCGTTTCAGGCCCCAATGAAGACAGGCGTCGCCCGGGCACGTGTGACCGGAGATCAGGGTTCCGATGGTCTGACCAGCCAGAACAAACTCACCGGGGCTCACGCTGGCCTCGACCGGTTCATAGGTGGTGGTCAGATCGCCATGGTTGAGGCTGATGACCGGCCTGCCCACCACCGTCCCGGCGAAGGAGACGACCCCATCCATGGCTGCGGCCACAGCCTGGCCTGGTTCTGACAGGACATCCACCCCTCGGTGGCCCGCCAACCAGGGTTGGTCCGGGGGATCGAAACCCCGCACGACACTTCCGAGGATAGGGGCGACCGTGCGCGGAGAATCGGCGTAGGCAGGGGAGATTCCACCCAAGGAGAGGCCTGCGCCGACCACGCAAGAAAGGATGAGCATGAGAGTCTTCTTCACGACCAAGACCATGCCCACCAGGCCCAGCTCAGTGCTAGTCAAGTTGAAACCTGTGGATAGAATAGGTCGGGTCAGCGTTCCCTGTGGATAAGTCTGCAAGCTCGCTCTGCTCGCCTTGACCTCGTGGCCTGGGCACAGGTAAAGTGAGACGCTGTTGCGCACTGGGGTTCCCGCATGGATTCGTCCCAGCGCATGAAGTCATTACGTTCATTCGAAATGGAAGATGGTCTGTCCTGTGTCCACATACAGTCCCAAGCCCGGGGAGATCACCCGGAATTGGCTCGTCATCGACGCCGAGAACGTCGTTCTGGGCCGCTTAGCCGTGACCGTCGCCAATCTGCTGCGTGGCAAGAACAAACCTCAATTCGCCCGCCACATCGACACCGGAGACTTTGTCGTGGTCGTCAACGCCGACAAGATCGCCCTGACCGGCAAGAAGAATGTTGACAAGATGGCCAGGCGCCACTCCGGCTATCCGGGCGGACTGCGGTCGGTCCCCTACGGAGAGTTGCTCGCGACCGATCCTCGCAAAGCCGTAGAGCGCGCCGTGTGGGGCATGCTGCCGAAGAACAAGCTGAGCCACCAGCTGATCGGCAAGCTCAAAGTGTATTCGGGCCCGAAGCATCCCCATGATGCCCAGAAGCCCCAGCCCTTCCAGATCACCCAAGTTTCACAGATCACCCACGTTTCTTAGGGAGAGGTTAGACAGTGTCTGAACTGCAAGTTGATGTCATCGAGGACGACCTGGACGAGGCTCCAGATTCCTTCATCGACGACGAGGATCGTGAGATCGCCTACCGCGCCGAAGAGACGAAGTCAGCCGAAAGGTCGGGCCGTCCCGCCGTGGTCCAGAATTCTCGCGGTACGGGTCGTCGCAAGGAAGCCATCGCCCGCGTGCGCATCATCCCGGGAACCGGACAATGGAGTATCAATGGTCGTTCACTAGACGACTATTTCCCCAATAAGCTGCACCAACAGGAAATCTCCGAGCCGTTTGTGACCGCTGATGTCATGGGCTCGTACGATGTCATCGCCCGGATCACCGGTGGCGGGGTCTCCGGGCAGGCCGGCGCCTTGCGTCTGGGCATCGCCCGCGCGCTCAATGCCGCCGACGAAGAGGTGTCTCGACCGGTGTTGAAGAAGGCCGGAATGCTGACCCGCGACGCCCGCGTCAAGGAGCGCAAGAAGGCTGGTCTGAAGAAGGCCCGCAAAGCACCGCAGTACTCGAAGCGCTGATGTCTCGCCTGTTCGGCACCGATGGGGTACGGGGCCGGGCCAACGAGGAGTTGACCGCGGAACTGG
>WREX01000135.1 GCA_009779115.1 Propionibacteriaceae bacterium | reverse complement strand
GTCAGGGACGACCACCACGATCCAGTGCCGTTGCTCACCCGGCGGACCTTTCCGCCGCGTCGACAACATTCGCCAACAACATGGCGCGGGTCATCGGCCCGACTCCGCCCGGATTGGGGGTCACCTGCGAGGCCACCTCCCACACGTCGGGGGCCAGATCACCCTGGGGTTTCCCATCGACCCTTGTCACACCGACATCGACCAGGACCGCCCCCGGCTTGACCATGTCCGCGGTGACCATTCCTGTACGACCGGCAGCCGCCACCACGATGTCGGCCTGCCGCGTGTGGGAGGCCAGATCGCGGGTCCCCGTGTGGCACAACGTGACCGTGCAGTTTTCCGCACGCCTGGTCAGCAACAGGCCGAGCGGCCGGCCCACCGTGGTCCCCCGCCCGATGACGCACACATGCGCGCCATTCAGCGGCACGTCGTTGTAGCGCAGCAATTCCACAATCCCCCGAGGCGTACACGGCAAAGGCCCAGGCATGCCCAAAACCAGCCGCCCCAGATTCATCGGATGCAACCCATCGGCATCCTTGTCCGGGTCGATCAGCGACAGAGCCCAATTCGAGTCGATGTGGTCTGGCAAGGGAAGCTGCACGATATACCCCGTGCAGCGTCGATCCCGGTTGAACTCCTCAATCGCCCACGCCACGTCCTGACTGGTCGCCGACCACGGCAAATCCACCCGCAAAGATTCGATCCCCACCTCAGCACAGTCCCGATGCTTACCCGCCACATACAGCTTGCTCCCCGGATCGTCCCCCACCAGGATCGTCCCCAACCCCGGCTGCACCCCCCGCTCCTTCAGCGCGCCAACCCGAGCCGCCAGCTCAGTCTTGATCACCTTGGCCTGAGCCTTACCATCCATTGTGCGAGCAGTCATAGCTCGATCTTATCCCGAATAGGGGGACGACTTGAGAAGGGTTCGGCACCATCGGCTCCTTCCGCATCCTCACCGACATCGACACCGAAGCCGTGACAGTTTATATAGTGAGAGTTGCCTACCCGCCGACGTGTACCGCTGAAGGTCAATCACCTTTGCTCCTGAATCAGCTTCCATGAATCTGGAGTTTTGGGGTTTGATGCGTCTCCGCGCGGAGACTGCTGGAAGTGGATTCGGTGTAAACCGCAGCGGGCGAAACCATCTGGCACGGCACGTGGTCTCGGGTTGTTCAGGTAGCTCATTTTCCCATGACAGGCGGAGTCACCTAGTGTTCAGGCGGTTGATATGAGTCAGTTGGCGGTCGTCGTAAAATCTGTGTCCCATCCGCCCACGCTCCGGGCACTCATGTTGGTGAACAACCCGAGTCCATCTCCCGGATTGGTTCCCACCCCCATGGTATGCTCGTCACAGTTCCTACTTAGACTGAAACACACCGCAGCAGGGAGTACTGATGGGGGCATCTGACGTCATCGATGCGGATCAGCTGGAGGCTGACCCCCATGTTGACATGCTCGACCTTTCCGACGAGGAATTGATCGAGAATGCCCGTGATGGGTCGCTCGCCGCTTTCGAGGAACTTTGGCAACGCCACAGTGCTTTCGGATTGATAGCAGCCTCGGCCCAATCGAACTCAGACGCCCAAGATGTCAACACCCAGGCATGGGCACGGATCTTGTGGGACATCCGGGCTGGATCCCAGCCCCACACCGCCTTCCGGCCCTATCTCTATTCTTGCGTACGACAAGCTGCGACAGGTCAGCAGACGCCCCCCGACAACCCGAGCACCCGCATGGGGACGGCCTTCTCCACACTGCCTGCCAGATGGCAAGAAGTATTGTGGTATCTCGACGTCGAGCGGATGAGTTCCGATGATGTCACTTTCTTGACGAGCATGGATCCTGAGACGATCGCGTCCACACGAACACGAGCCCGCCGCGGCTTGTCCAGTGCTTGGCTGCAGGTCAACGCCGACCATGTCTCCGCTGGAACCCAATGCCGCTGGGTACGCGAGCACGGGCGGGCGTACATGAAGAACACCTTGCCACAGCGGGATTTCGACGGCGTTGAGCAGCATCTCAGTTCGTGCAAGGAATGCCGCTCGATCATGGCCACCTCGCGCGCGATGAGCACAGAAGCCCCCAAGCTCTTGTTGACCTCGATGGCCGGACCGGCTGCCGCCTCGGCACTGTCCACGCAGTTGAGCACTGAAGGTCCCATCATCATCAACGAAGATCTTCTGCCCGGTTCGATCGTGTCCGCCTTCGCGTCCATGACCACTCAGCCGCCGGCCGACCAAGCTTCTAGGCCGCCGGTGTCAGAGACCGCGTCGGTCCCATCCGTGGGGTCGCCCGCTCTGACCGCGTCGGAAGCCGCAGCGGCCGAACCCACCGCATCGGCGGAATCAGACACACCGGCTGTTGGCGAAGAACCCGTCCGGTCGACTCCGCCCGTGTCGCGAACCCCGCGTGGTCCTCGCAGTTCGCGGACCGAGCCGGAAGCCACCCCGCCAGAGGAAACCCCGCCACCACGGACGACCCCGCCACCGCGCCTGTCACCGTCAGCGCGGGCAGCCGCAGCAGCGGCCTCACGGACCACCGCGTCGGGAACACCAGGAGCCGCGTCGCCGCGCACAGTCCCGCCGCAGCGCGTCCCCCCACGGACCAGTCCGTCGGGCACACCGGCCTCCGGGGCGCCACGAACAGTTCCACCGCAACGTGTGGCTCCACGCACGTCCTCGTCGGCGCGCACAGCCGCTGGAGTCGGAGCAGCAGGAGCCCTGGGAGCGGCAGGAGCCCTCGCAGCCGAATCGGCCCTGTCCCGGTCCTCCGCTCCGAGCGATTCTGCGGCCCTGGACTTCATCTCAGCCCCTGCGGTCGCGTCAACACCGACAGCTGCTGCCACGTCTTCGCCGGCGAAAGCCACCGCGTCCAAGCCATCGGGGCCCTCGCTGCAATCACCTCAGACCTACATCGACCAGGAGCACGCCCGGCGCCGCAAGGGAGCCATGTGGATCGCCATCCTGGTCGCGGTCGCCTTGATCGCTTGCATCGTGGCCATCGCCGTCCTGGCCTCAGGGTCTTCGAACAAGCCGCCTGCACCCGCGCCGACCACAGCCATGACTGAAGCACCTGCCACGGGCGACACAACGGTTCCCAGCGAGGACCCGGCGACAGATATCGCACCCACCGAGCCAGAAGACACCAGCGGGGCTCAGCCGACTGACGAGCCAGCCCAGCCCACCCAGCAGCCCACGACGCAGCCCACCAGGCCCGCCGTGCCACCCGCGACGGCCCCGGCGACCAATCAACCGGCCCCGCCACCCGCGACCACGCACAAGCCGTCGTCGACTCAGAACGCTTACCCGGTCGCCTCCATCCGGACGATCGACACCGGACCGTACGGCAACCTCTACCCGGTCATCGCAGGCATGGCAGAGCCCGGGGACGTCATCACAGTGCAACTCAGCGGATCGACCTATACGGCAACCGCCGATTCACGGGGCAATTGGACGCTGTCAGGCCCGTACTCAGGCCTGGCGCCAGGATCCCAGACTGTCACGGCCAGAGCGGCCTTGAACCCGGTTCCGGTCAGTTCCCAGTTCACCCTGGCCTCGCCTCCGTCGACGAACGTCAACCGCCAGAATGGCGTCACGCTCGTCCTCCAGGGCATCGCCGGAGCTTCTGTCCAGGTCATCGTCGATGGGGCGCCCTCGCAGGTGGTCACGTTGAACGGTGCGGGAAGCTATTCTGGGGTGCTCAATCTGAGGCCCGGCGATCACGTCGTCGCGACGCGGTACTACAGTTCCGGGCGCTATGGCCCGGCGACCGGACCGGTGAACGTCTCAGTCAGCTAAGCCTGTTCAGTTCAGCCTGTTCAGCTTATTTTCCTTTGTTCTCTGTCTCCCAGGCAGACAACTGCTGTTCTAAAGCCTTCATCAGTTCGAAGACCTGGGCCGGAGGGATGCGTACCCGCGAAACCACGGCAGATTGCTGCACAATATCGTCGGCGGTGTCATCGCGCACAGCGGGATCCGTATAGGCGGAAAAATCCAGGATGAAGCTGTCTTTGGTGTGCCAAGCCCGGACGAAATCGGCGAAAACACCCGCCGCCTTATCGGGTGGGAGCGTGAGCTGAATGCGTGGCATGATGCCTCCTTCGCTGACAAGCATAATCCCAGAAGCGGTGGATTGGTGCCATCTGGATCCTCAACGAGTGTAGTTCTTCCGTGTCAGTACGGGCGTGACGCGCTCTTGTGAAACACACAGACAATACCTCCAGCTTGACCATATGGTGAGGCGGAGGAAGCATGAGTGGGCGGAGTCGGGCTAGGCTTACTACACATGAGTGCCCGGTGCCGGGTGCCTCTACGCAAGGAGTCAATATGAGCAAAACCCCCGTCAAAGTAGCCGTCACCGGTGCGGCTGGACAAATCTGCTACAGCCTACTGTTCCGCATCGCCAGTGGATCGCTTCTCGGAGACGACCAACCAGTCGAACTGCGCCTGCTGGAGATCACTCCCGCGCTGAAAGCCCTGGAAGGGGTCGTGATGGAGTTGGACGACTGCGCCTTCCCGCTGCTCAGCAAGGTGGAGATTGGTGACGACGCGCGCAAGGTCTTCGACGGGGTCAACGTGGCCATGCTCGTGGGGGCGCGTCCCCGTACTGCCGGAATGGAGCGCAGCGACCTGCTCAGCGCCAACGGCGCCATCTTCACCGCCCAGGGCAAGGCCCTCAACGATGTCGCGGCCGATGACGTCCACGTCCTGGTGACGGGCAATCCCGCCAACACCAACGCGTTGATCTGCATGCGCAACGCGCCCGACATCCCCAGCTCGCACATCACAGCACTAACCCGGCTCGACCACAACCGGGCAATCACCCAGCTGGCCCAGAAGCTTTCCGTGGAGGTCTCCGATATCCGCAAGATGACGATCTGGGGCAACCACTCTTCAACCCAGTACCCCGACATCTTCCACGCCGAGGTCAATGGCCGCAACGCCGCCGAAGCGGTGAACGACCCAGCATGGATCGAAAACACCTTCATCCCGACCGTGGCCAAGCGTGGCGCGGCTGTCATCGACGCTCGCGGGGCCTCCTCCGCCGCGTCGGCAGCCAACGCGACCGTGGAAGCCATGCACGACTGGTTGCTCGGCAGCCCGGAGGGTGACTGGCTGTCCATGTCCGTCCTCTCCGATGGCTCCTACGGCGTTCCCGAGGGCTTGATCTACTCGGTACCGGTCACCACCCGGGGCGGGGAGTATTCGGTCGTCCAGGGCCTTGACATCAACGAACTGTCCCGCGCCAAGATGGACGCCAGCGCAGCCGAACTGGCCGACGAGCGCGACGCCGTCACAGCCCTCGGCCTGATCTGATCGAAACTTTGATTCACCGACAACTGCCCCACCTGCGTCCTGCCGGTGGGGTATTGTTGGTCGGGTGACTGGCGCTTTTCTTCTCCCATTGCTCCTGCCGAGTTGGCTCAACCCGGAGGTGATCATCACCTCCCTGGGAAACTGGGCTTTGTGGGGTGTGGCCCTGATCATCTTCATCGAATGCGCCATCTTCCCGATCCTCCCCGGTGAC
>WREX01000134.1 GCA_009779115.1 Propionibacteriaceae bacterium | reverse complement strand
GCCGAGGTGGGCATCCAGGCCGGAATCAAGGTGGACACCGGTACGACGGCGCTGCCCTTCACCGACGGCGAACTCGTGACTCAGGGGTTGGATGGTCTGGGCGAACGACTCGCGGAATACCGGGAACTGGGCGCCACCTTCGCCAAATGGCGGGCCGTCCTGCAGCCGGGGGGGTCCGCCCGAGCGTGGTGGGCCAATGCCCACGCGCTGGCCCGGTACGCGGCGCTGTGTCAGGACGCCGGGCTAGTCCCGATCGTAGAACCAGAAGTGCTGATGGATGGCGGGCACTCCATCGACACGTGCCTGGCGACCACTGCTGCCATGTTGGGCACCACCTTCGCCGAGTTGGAGCAGGCTGGTGTCGACCCCGCCGGGGTTGTCCTGAAACCGAATATGGTGATTGCCGGCACTGGTGCGACCACGCAGTCACAGCCAACTGACGTTGCCAACTACACCGTCGCCGTACTGCGAGACAAGGTGCCGGCTCAGGTTCCGAGCATCGCCTTCCTCTCCGGTGGCCAGACCAATGCGCGCGCTTGTGCCAACCTGGCCGAGATCAATCGGCAGGCCAGCCAGATCGGCGTGCCGTGGCGGCTGACCTTCTCCTTCGGCCGCGCTCTGGTCGATGACGCTCTGCGCACCTGGGCTGGGCAGCCCAACCAGGTGGCCCAGGCCCAGCACGTACTGATTGATAACTGCGCCCGGGCGTCTGCCGCCGCCATGGGCCGAGACGAAACGGCGGGGTGAGGGCCATGATCGGCCGAACAACATTGACCCGGTACACCATCGAGCAGCAGCACCAGCATCCCGAGGCCACCGGAGATTTCTCCGCCCTGCTCCATTCCGTGGCCACGTCCGCCAAGCTCATCTCGAACCGGGTTCGTCTAGGGGAGTTGGCCAGTTCGCTGGGCACCCCAGTCGATGGCGGGACCCGGCTCAATGCCACCGGCGACATGCCGAAGGAACTGGATCTGATCAGCAACGACATCGTCATTTCCGAGACCGAATGGGGTGGACATCTGACCGGAATGGTCAGCGAGGAACTCGATGACGTCCTCCCGATTCCGAACACCTTCAAGCGTGGCAAGTACCTGTTGGTCTTCGATCCGTTGGACGGTTCGTCCAACATTGACGTCAACATCTCTGTCGGTACGATCTTCTCCATCCTGCGCAGTCCGCATCCGGGCGAGGTGGCGACCACCGAGGACTTCCTCCAGCCGGGCACCGAGCAGGTCTGCGCCGGCTTCGCCCTCTACGGGCCGTCGACCATGCTGGTGCTCACCACGGGCAACGGGGTGGACGGCTTCACCCTGGATTCAGATGTCGGCGAGTTCGTCCTGACTCATCCGGGCATGAGGGTGCCGGAAAGCACCAGCGAATTCGCGATCAACGCCAGCAACGAGCGCTTCTGGGAGGTGCCGATCAAACGGTACGTCTCGGAGCTTCTGGCTGGAAGCGCTGGTCCCAGAGAGCGTGACTTCAACATGCGATGGATCGCCTCGCTAGTGGCTGAGACGTACCGGATTCTGACCCGTGGCGGGGTGTTCCTCTACCCGAGGGACACCAAGAACCCGACGGTCAAGGGGCGTCTTCGGTTGCTGTACGAGGCCAACCCGGTCGCATATCTGATCGAACAGGCCGGGGGCGCGGCCTCAACCGGCAATGGCCGGATGCTCCAGGTGCAGCCCACCGACATCCACGAGCGAGTTCCGTTCATCTTCGGTTCCCGCGATGAAGTGGAGCGGATCGAGCAATATCACGCGCAAGCCACCAGTGGGCCGCGCTACGACAGTTCCTTGTTCAATACCCGATCACTTTTCCGGAGCTAAAAATGTCACAAAAACATCCTGTTGTCGTCATCACCGGATCCTCAGGAGCCGGTACCACCTCTGTTTCGCACGCCATGGGGCAAATCTTCCGGCGCGAGCACATCACTCCCGTCATGGTCGAGGGCGACTCATTCCATCGCTACGACCGGGTCGACATGGCTGCCCAGATTGCCGCAGCCGAGGACGAGGGCAACCATAAATTCTGCCATTTCTCGCCGGAAGCGAATCTGATGGCCGAACTCCAGCAGCTTTTCGTCGATTATGGGCAGACCGGCACCGGCCGGATTCGTCGATATCTGCACGACGTCGATGAGGCTGAGAAGTGCGGTCAGGAGGCCGGGACGTTCACCGAATGGGCTGACATCCCAGAAGGTACAGATCTGTTGTTTTACGAAGGGCTCCATGGCGCGATTGTCACCGACGATGTGAACATCGCGCAGTATGCGGATCTCAAGATTGGTGTGGTACCCATCATCAATCTGGAATGGATTCAGAAATTGCACCGGGACCGCACCGCCCGCGGCTATTCCGATGAAGCAGTGGTCCACACCATCCTTCGGCGGATGCCCGACTACGTGAGCTACATCTGCCCCCAGTTCTCGCAGACGGACATCAATTTTCAGCGGGTGCCGACAGTGGACACGTCCAATCCGTTCATCGCCCGCTACATCCCGTCGGCGGACGAGAGTTTCCTGGTGATCAGGTTCAGAGACCCGAACGGCATCGACTTCCCCTACTTGCTGTCCATGTTGCATGATTCGTTCATGTCCCGCAAGAACACCATTGTTGTTCCCGGTGGGAAAATGGACCTTGCCATGCAATTGATCTTCACACCGTTGCTGCAACGGCTGATGGAACGCCGCCGTCACATCGTCGTCTGACCTGTGGAACGTGTAGTACGGCCATGAGCGCCCTGCGACGTGGGAGCCGTCGCGTCAGTCAGATTGGTACGGTCACCTCGATCGTGGTGCCTGCACCGGGGGTGGAACGGATTGAGAACCGGCCGTCGATCAGACGTGCCCGCTCTGCCATGCCGGCCAACCCGTAACGTCCCGTGGCGGCGCCTGCTGATAAGCCGTCGCCCGGGGGTGGCGCGAAGCCGTCGCCGTCGTCGCTGATCGACAGCACCACCGAGGAGCCGCGTTGGACCAGCTGGATTGAGGCGTGTTCGGCTTTGGCGTGCTTGACCACGTTCTGGATCGCTTCCTGCGCGATGCGGAACAATGAGACTGTCACTGCTTCGGACAACTCGACCTCGTCGGCGGCCACGTCGATATCGAGATTGGGAATCACCCGCGCCATGCTGGTCAAGCCGGCGGCGAGGCCGAGGTCGTCGATTACCGGGCTGTGCAAGCCGGTGATGGCCGCCCGGGTCTCGCCCATCGCCAGATCGGCCAACGACCGGGCGGCGGCGACCTGCGTGCTCGCGTAGTCAGGATCACCGGCGGCCAGAGCGGTGTCAGCCGCCGACAAGTGGAAGGCGAGTCCGACGATCGCCTGGCTCACCCCGTCGTGGAGATCGGTCGCGACCCGGCGGCGTTCGGCCTCTTGGGCCGTCACCGTGGCTGCGACCAGTCCGTCCAAGATGGCGCGCTGGGTGGCCTCCGATGCGGCGGCGGTGTCCAGACCGATGCGCAGCGCCAACAGGTCGGCCCCCTGTTGACATTGTTCGGTCTCCTGAGGGGTGAACACCCGTCGCTGGCGCTGGTGCAGGGCCACCACCGCCACCACCGACCCGGATGGCAGTCGTGCCGGGACGCACAGACGGGAAACCAGCCCACCAAGTGGAAGGCCCAGCAACTGACGATGGGCCTGGTTGCGGGGATTGTCGTCGACGAGAGCCACCGGGATCGCCTCGGCTGCGACCCGGCCGACGACGCCGCTTCCGACCGGCATCCGTGCTGAGCCCAAGTCGGGCAGGCCAGGCGGGTACCCGGCCACTGGCGCGATCTCGCCGTCAGGGAGCACCTGCCAGATCAGAGCGCCATCAGTACGCCACCCCTCGGCGAACAACGCGGCGGCCCGATTGAGCATGTCCGACAAGGCCGGGTTCCTGGTCAACAACTCCAAGAGCGCGCCGATCGGAGCGTCCACCTGCCCTGCCGTCGGTCTGGCGTTCAATGGAAGAGGCCTTCACGCAGGGCGGCTGCCACCGCGGCGGCCCGGTCATTGACCTCCAGCTTGCGGTACAGCCCCCGCAAATGGGTCTTCACTGTGTCGTCGCTGACCACCAGCCGAGTCGCGATTGCCTTGTTGGACAGTCCGGCCACCAGCAGCGCGAGAACTTCGCTCTCTCGCTGGGTCAGTCCCAATCGCGCCCCGGGCCAGAATTCCCCGCTGGTCAGGTGCGCCGCCACGGTCGCCACCCGGCCGGCCAGCGATGGGTCGATCACGACTTCACCGGCACGTACATTCTCCAGGTGGCGGATCAGCTCCGGCCCATCTGTACGCTTCGTCAGATAGCCACTCGCACCGGCCCGCAGTGCCTGATAGAGGTATTGCTCATCGTCGTACACCGTCATGAAGACGACCTTGACCACGGGCGCGACGCGCAGGATCGCGGCGCAGACATCCAGTCCGGAGGAGGAGCGCAGCCGCATGTCGCACAGTACGATCTCCGGAGCGAGCTTCTGCACTGCCTGCACTGCCTCGTCCAGTTCCCCAGCGCTGCCGACCACCTCGACCTGGTCGGGGAATCGGGACAGCATCGCGGCCAGGCCGACGCGTACGATCTCATGGTCGTCGACGAGGAGGACTCGCAACGGCTCTGAGATCCGGTCACTGACAGGCATACACACAGGATAGTGAACCTCGTCCGCCTCGGCCAGAATGTCCGGCTGCTGTTTCGAGCCCGCCGTCAGCCGGGCTGGGCTACCATGGAAGCGTGTCGGACAAGGTGGTGCGAATGAAGCGGGCCGACTCCCAGGCGGCCCGGCCAGTGATGCTTGCCGTCGGAGGCGACTCCGGATCGGGCAAGACCACGCTGACCCGTGGCCTGGTGGACGCGCTCGGGCCTGACCAGTGCGTCTCGGTGTGCCTGGACGACTACCACCGGTACGACAGGGCCGCCCGCGCCAGGCTGCCTTTCACGGTCAGCCATCCCGATGCCAACTATCTGGACATCGCCGAGCAACACTTGCAGATGTTGGCCACCGGCCAGCCCGTCCTGAAACCGGTGTACGACCACCGTACTGGCACCTTCGGCGCGATGGAATATCTCCAACCCCGGCCGTTCGTGATCGTCGAGGGGCTCTTCCCATTGTTCAGCCCGCTCAGCCGCGCGTGCTTCGACATCAAGGTGATGCTGGATCCCCCCGAGGATCAACGCCGGGCCTGGAAGATCACCCGCGACACCACTGAGCGCGGCTATACCGTCGAGCAAGTTCTCGCCGACTTGGCTGCCCGGGAAGCTGACTCGGCCGAGTTCATCCGGCCGCAGCGCCGCCACGCCGACATCGTGGTACGTATCACCCAAGACGCCGGGCAAGACGACCCCTTGTTGGCAGAGGTGTTGTTGCGTGGCACTGTGCCGCGCCCGCCGCTGGCCAACATCCTCGTCGGCGACGCCAACTCAGCGATGTCCTTGACGATCATCCGGGACAGCGACGGCACCCCGGTGGACTGCCTGCGGGTACGCGGTGACGCCGACCCCGCCGAGATCGCCCGCGTACAACAGGCGATCTGGGACAACGTCGACTCTCCGTCATCCTCGGCGTCAGGCCCTGTC
>WREX01000133.1 GCA_009779115.1 Propionibacteriaceae bacterium | reverse complement strand
GGGTTGATAGGTCGGACGTGGAAGTGTAGTAATGCATGAAGCTGACCGATACTAATAGGCCGAGGGCTTGTTCTTACAAAGATGATCGCGTCCACTGTGTTGTTCCCGAGATATGGTCGGGAAGATCCGATATATCTTAATAGAGTTTCGGTGATCATGGCGAAAGGGAAACACCCGGCTCCATTCCGAACCCGGAAGTTAAGCCTTTCAGCGCCGATGGTACTGCACGGGGGACTGTGTGGGAGAGTAGGACGTCGCCGGACAATTTTACAGAACCCTCGAGGCTTGCCTTGAGGGTTCTGTTGTTATGTAGGGTATGATGAAGTTCTTTGTGCGCGGGTGCTGTGAGCGTGATCGGTGTACGAGGCAGGATGGAAGGAAAAGTGCGTGTCAGATCGGGACATGGGAGGAAGACGTACACCTAGAAGTGATACTGAAGGCTCGCATTCGGAGGGGTTTTCGGCGTCTCCCCGTGGAGGGTTCGACCGTTCGTCGCGTGATGCTGGCCGGGATGGCCAGGGATCCGGTGACTCACAACGTCGTCGAGTTCCTTATCGGAAGGATGGGTCCGGAGGGGCCAACGCCCGCCGTCGAGACGGAAATGGTGGCTGGGATAGTTCAAGGTCAACTCGTCGTGATGGCGGGGCTGATGGGGATCGGCCTCAACGACACAGTGATGAGAGGCCGCGGGTGAGTGGTGATCGGTCTCGCCGGGACAGTCGACCGTGGTCGTGGAGTGAGGGCCGCTCGGGGGAGTTCAATCGAGACAGCAGAGGCGGTGATCGTAGCACTGGCAGGACTGGGCACGAACGACGTCATGAAAGTGGGAATGCTGCTTCTGCGAGAAGTCATGACCGCAATGGTGTTGATTCTGTACGCAGCGGGTCTACTCGATGGGGTGATTCTGGTGGGCGAATTGGCCACAGTCATGGGAATGTCGGCTCTGGCGGGTCTCGGGCAACCAGTCAGTCAGGCACAAGGAGTAGCCAAGCAGATCGAGGACACAGGATGTATCCTTCGGGTCAGCGAGAATCGCGGGGAGAGAACACTTCTTTCGACCAAAAACACGGATACAACACGGACCGTCGATCTTCGTACAGTCAGCTTTCCCGTGATGGAAACGGGTCGGGGCAGGATGCGAGGAGGTATCGGGGGACTCAGGCTGGGCGAGCCAGCACAGGCAATCGGGAGCACCAGTTCAATGGGGATCGGAGCACTCCACATCGTTACGATCATGGTGCTGACAGATTCCAGGGTCATGACCGTACTCATCGTTTTTCCGATGATCGGGAAAGTGGCCCGCGAGGTCGATTCGGCCACAATGATCGTTCCCGTGGCGACCAACAGAGGCGGCCTTTCGGCACTTCCTCTGGGCATCGGCAAGGGATTGATGGTCATGGTACTGGCGGCGGATCGGATCATGTCTACACAGATCAGGAGTCGGGCAGCCGTCCGGCGACAGGTACGGATCGGTCGCCTCGTGGTGTCAGGAGTGGATCGAGCGGCGACCGCCCTGGTCGTGGGGGATATCCTGGTCGATCTGGTGCGATGAGCGGCGGCTCGCGTGAGCGGCGGGGATGGTCTGGGGACCATCCTGGTGACGGTTATCAGCGGCCAATTGGTCACCTGGGAGCGGGTCGTTCCGAAGAGGCGCGGGGTGGGTACGAGCAGCATAGGCTCAGCGGTCACCGTTCTGCCTGGGACACGAACCAGCCACACGAGGATCGAAGCGGAGGATACTCAACAGCTGCCTCGACGAGCAGTACTGATAGTGCCAGGGTGAGTGATCATGACTCAAGCCATGGGTCGGATGGTCCACGTCCAGACTTTACCAGTGGTCGGTCTGACAGGTGGGATCGAGATCGCGACCGTGGACCTCAAACGAGGGACGGTAGGCCAGGTGGGCAGGGGTACCGGTCTGGAGGGTCCCGTGGGGGTTCCGCTGGTGGCGGTCGGTCTGACAGATGGGATCGGGATCGCGATCGTGGACGTCAGGCGGAGGATGATAGGTCTCGTGGGCAGGGGTACCGGTCGGCGGGATCCCGTGGGGGTTCCGCTGGTGGTGGTCGGTCTGATCGGTGGGGTGAAGATCGCGATCGTGGAGGTCAGGCGGGGGAGGATAGGCCTCGTGGGCAGGACTACCGGTCTGGGGAGTCTCGCCGGGATTCTGGTGGCGGTCGGTCTGATCGATGGGACCGGGATCGTGGAGGCCAAGCCTGGGACGGCAGGTCTCATGGTTCGGGCTTCCGTTCGGGAGGCCCTCGTCGGGATTCTGCTGGTGGTGGTCGGTCTGGTCGGTGGGACCGGGTGCGTGATGATGGAGATCATGCTGCGGACGGCAGGTCTTCTGGCTCGGGCTTCCGTTCAGGGGGGTCTCGTCGGGATTCTGTTGGTGGTGGATCGGATCGGTGGGCTCGCGACCGTGATTTTGGCAGACGGACGGGGGATAGTGTTGCTCGTGACTCAGGGGACTGGTCGGGAGGGCGGCGTGATTCTGCTAATGATGGCCTCTCCGATCGCTGGGACAGGAACCGAGTCAGTGATGGGCGGTCTGGTCGGTGGGACCGGGATCGAGACTGGGGGCATCAACCGCGGGTTGGTAGACCTCGTGGCGGTGAGAACGATCGATTTCGTCGCAATGACCGGGGGTCCGAAACGTCGAGGTGGCGTGATGAAGATCAGCGTGCGCCTCGGCCGTGGCTGGAGCGGCGCGATGATGAGCCTCCGGTGCCCGTACTTCCTGAGGACACCAAAATGCCGAGGGGTATGCGGGCCGAATTGAAAGGACTGTCAGCCGATATGGCTGAGGTCGTGGGTGCGTACCTGATGATGGCGGGACAACTCATTGACGAAGACCCACAGGCGGCTTACCTTCATGCGGAGGCGGCGCGGCGACGGGCTGCTCGATTGCCGATCGCGCGGGAGGCGACAGCTGAAACAGCGTATGCGGCAGGACTGTATGAGGAAGCCTTGGCACAGTATCGTACTCTGCGCAGGATGAACGGGTCGTCTGACATCGTACCTGTGATGGTGGATTGTCTGCGGGCCTTGGGCAAGTACCGGGAAGCGTTGGAGTTGGCCGGTCAGGGGATGCCGGAAATCACAGACCCGTCGATGCGTATTGAACTGTTGATTGTGACGGCGGGAGTGCGGGCTGACATGGGTCAGCGCGAGGAGGGGATGAGGCTGCTTCGCCGCGAGATTGAGCATCCGACTGGGCGTCATCCCAGGGGTGCCCAGAGCAGGTTGCTGTATGCCTTTTCGGACCTGCTGGCCCAGGCGGGAGACATGGAGAACGCACGCCGTGGCTTCGCGCAGGCTGCCAGTCTTGACCCTGAGGGTGCCACAGCTGCTCTGGACCGTCTCGACGAATTGGACGGGTTTGTCTTCGACCTGGATGAGGGCGAGTTCATTGACGAGGGGCGCGAGGATGATGACGACATCGACGATGCTAATGACGGCATGGACGATGATGATGACTACCTCGATGACCATGATCGTGGCTTGGCTGAGGGTGGTGACGACTTCTACGATCTTGTGGAAGATGACGACGACATTGATGACCGTAACGGCGATCTGGGCGACGATAGTGGCGACGTCGCGGATCGCGGGGGGGACTTAGCCAAGGGCGCTGACGACCCCGACAACCTTGATCGGACCTTTGTGGAGGATGGTGACGACGGTGATCGGTCTCCTGGGAGGCTCCCTGAGAACAGTGGCGACATCGTTGAGTCTGCTGGAGACCTGACAGACGACGATGTGGCTGCCGATCAGTTGGATGAGGACCTCGTGGAGGAAGGTGGCGACGCAGTGGAGTCGTCTGGTGATTGTGAAGATGCCGGTGTGAGTGTTGATGAGCCGGGAGAGGACCTTGCGGAGGATGGTCATTCCGTCATTGAGTCTGGCGAAGGCTCTGCAGGGGACGGTGGGGACGTTCACGGGTGTGACGGCGACTCTGCGCAGGGGAGCACAGACCGTGTTGAGTCGAGCGGAGATTTCGATGAGGATACCGTTGTCGATGAGCCTGATGGCGACCTGACGCAGGGTGGTGCAGCGCTTGTTCTCGACGAGACCGGTGATAATGACGCCGTTCAGGACGGTGGTGCGGCCCAGATCGGGACGGACTCATGAGGGTTCTGGTCGATGACTACGACCTCGTCGGATTCGATCTTGACGGTGTCGTTTATCGGGGGGCAGATGCCGTACCGTGTGCTCCGGAGACTATCGCCGAGTTGCGGTGTCGAGGTGTGCGCGTCGGTTTTGTGACCAACAACGCACAGCGAGGACCGGAAGCCGTGGCGGAACACCTGAACAGGTTGGGGATTGAATGCGCTCCGGCGGATGTCGTGACGTCGGCTCAGGCGACTGCCCGGGTCATGGCTGATCATCTGCCGGCCAAGGCCGAAGTGCTTGTTCTGGGAACCCAGGCCCTAGCTGCCGAAATCACGTCGGTGGGTCTGGTGGCAGCCAGTGAACGCTCAGGTGATACCCGGGCGATTTGCGTGGGATACCATTCGGGACTGCGCTGGGAGGACTTGAACGAGGGATGTTTTGCCGTCCAAGCAGGGGCAACCTGGTATGCCTGTAACGCGGACCTGAATCGGCCATCGTCTGAGGGGCTGGCCATCGGTATGGGAGGCATCTTGAAGGCGATGGCAGAAGCACTGCCAGGGCTGACTCCGATCATGGGTGGTAAGCCTGCACGACCATTGCTTGATGAGACTTTGCTTCGATTGGGCGGTACGAGGGCACTGTTCGTCGGTGACCGTCTGGATACAGACATCGAGGGAGCGAACAATGCCGGATGGGACTCTCTTTTCGTCTTGTCTGGCTCGCACACTATGGCCGATCTCGACGAGGCCGAACCTCAGCAGTACCCGACGTACATCGGCGACGATATCCGTGCCTTGCTGGAACCGCCAATGGTGTATGTTCCTCCAACCGGGTGACGATGCGGCGATGTTCTTGGAATCCAGTGTTGGCAGTGAAGGCAGCTGAGCTTTTCACTGGAATTCCTAGTCATGGGCTTGAATCCAGTGGATCCTCGGGTAGTTCAGTTCCTTCTCGGCAAAGGTGCGTTTTCCTCGTACCTTCATTCGAACATTCGTCCCCAGTGACGATTCTTGTGGGAGATTCTCCGACCAGTATTGTTTCAGCGCACCTCGTGTTTTGCGTGCCGAGTCAACTGGGTTGGTCCCTGGGCGTTCGGGGAAGGGCACTTGTCCGCTCCTCAGGTGAATGCGAGTCACGCACGCCTGTGGCGTCGATTCGTCAGCAGGAAGACCAGAAGCCCGATGGTGAGTAGGTCTAGTGCCATGGCTTCCCCAGTGACATCACTCGTTGCCTTCGTACCACCGGTTGTGGCGACGACCCCCTCTTGACACCCGTCTCAATTTGGAAAATTGACCCCTCGCCCCTGATGCGACGGCCTGAGCATTTCGCCATAACACAAGTCTACCGCGGTTAGTCAATCGGTTAGTCACACGCCTGATAATAGGCTGCATTGCCCGGTGATAGGAATGTGGGTTTTCTAGGGATTTCTTGTGCCCCCAGCGGGATTCGAACCCGCGACCTACGGATTAAAAGT
>WREX01000132.1 GCA_009779115.1 Propionibacteriaceae bacterium | reverse complement strand
TCCCCTGAGCTTCCAACCACTCACTAATCCCGGGAAGATTGTTCTCATCAGCACACGTCACACCACAAACATTCCGAGTCGCCATCGCATAAACCTGACCGTCCTCGTCAAGTAGGTTGACCATCGGATTCCCAGTCAGGTAAAGCCTGGTCTGCACCCGCAGTCCCTCATACACGCTCGCCCCCATCATCGAAGACCCAGATTCTTATCCCAGGCTCACCGTCGGTCACCCAGGATTTGGTAGCACTAATCGAGTCAACTCGTGAGTCATCGACCCACACTCCAGCGTCGGTCAGGGCATCCAAGACCGCGCGGACGAGTTTGTCAAGGTCCGGTTTCACCGCCATCAAAGCCTCACGGAATCTAGACTTGACGATGTGAGCGTTACGACCTGTCCCGAAATGGCACTTCGGACGCGGGAAGTCGAATCCGACGACCACACTGACCGGTCCATCCAACGGAAACCGTAACGGCCTGTGAGTAGAGATCCAACCCTGTGCTTGTCGAACAATCGCGGAACGCCATTGGCGAAGGGAATCCTGGTTCACATCGATCAGACGCCCTCGTACGACTCGTTTGGAACCCTGAGGGACAGGAGTCCCCGGGACAAAGAAATGCATGATCATTGCTGTCACTGCTCCTCCAGGAGAGAGGGGGAGAGGGAGGCAGGGGGCAGTAATGCCTCAACCTCTCCCCCGTTGGGGGACGCGCCTTGGTTGCGTGGAGTATTCGCGTCCCCACGTTTGGATAAGAGCGCGGCAGTGTTTTCCCGATGGTCAGGGAAAATCGTCGCCGGATCAATACCACCAGTCGTGACCGATGTGTAGTCGGTCGCCAGTAGGCCCAGGTCCTGTGCAGTCCAGGAGTCGACAGGCTTACCGATCCGGGCTTCCAACTGCGCTACAGTGATGCCCACCGGCGCGAATCCCTCGATCGCACTACGCGCCCGAGCAGCCACAGACTGACCGTTCCCACGCTGAAGAGTCGCCCGACAAATCTGTGCGGCCTCCTCAACGAACCACGGCGGTACTATCGCAAGAATGCACTCTCGTAGTTGCCTCGCCCCATAGGCGTTGTTGTTGTTAATAATGTCTGTCATGTCCGTAAGCGGTGAACGACCGTTTTTGGTCATCCGAGCATGCGGGACTTGCACGATCCGGGCCACGCGCACATTGGATTGCTGGTCCCATGCTGAGACTTCAATCTCGGAGACACGGTTTTCGTCATCACGCCGAAGTTCCCGGACGGTGTACGTGATATTGCCCCAAATGCGGGCCAGCTCACGCGCCAAATGCACCGTGATTCCCGTGCCCCGGTTCTGGACAGAATAAAAGGCTCGCTCTGCCAAACCCAACTGAGCACACGATTCACGCATCTGCACCAATGCCTGATCCAAATCCCGTGGACACTGCTGAGCCACCAAGACCGCAGCCCGGACTTCCTCGACCGCCCGGGCCTGCTCAACCTGGGTTGCTTGGGTCAGTTGGGATGCCTGTCGTGGAATAACATCTGTTGCCATTAGAATTCCTCACTCTCATTCACCAGGTTTTCGTCCCGCAGTTCCGCCCACGACGGTAAAGGCACAGTCGGCATCACAGCCAAATCCTTCGAATACCCGGGCCACTCCCCCGCGTCCAAACACCGGGCAAACAACCGCATCGCAGCCGCATTCACCCGATCAGCCCGTTTCAGATCGATCAACGGTATTTCCATCACGTTGACCAGGTGCGGAGAATTTTTCTCGACCACTAGGAGCAAGAACCTGATGTCCTGGGCTAACCCGAGGATTCGGGCCAAGCGGAGGTACCATGCTCCCTGACGGTGGTATCCGTAGGTGAAGACTTGTTTCCCGAAGGCGTCCGCAGACGGGTAGGCTGTCAGCGATGATTTCAGGTCAACAATCAACAGAGTGTCCGATGCCGGATCGGGCCTACACATCCAGTCGAACCGGCCCCGAATCCACACGCCCGTGTCTGGGTCGACCGCAAACACAGACTGTTCAGGTTGGCCGTCTGCCAGGATGATGTCCGCGATCGGATCAGCGTGAACCGCGTCAGCCAACTCTTTTACAGTCGCGTACACCGGAGATTTCACACAAATGTTGCCCTCATCTCGCAATGCCCGGACTTCAGTAGCGTGGGCACCCCTCAGCGCATCCGTGCCAATATCGATCACCGGTTGGCCGCCGAACACGAGAGAATGTAAGGCCTTGCCCTCCATGAGTGCATCAGACTGGCGGCTATGTTGATGATCCTGGGCGAATCGGAAATGTGCCGGCGTATAGGGTGGCAACAGGAATGTTGCCCCAGATCGGGAAAGTGACTCCGTCCCGAACCCGCGCAACGGATCCGCGAAATACGCTGCCTCAGGCATGGTGTACACGCCAGGCTGGAAATCAGTCATGGCTCATCCCGTCCTTCCGTCGGTGAACCTCGGAAATCCGGTCCGTCCAGAAGTGGACTCCGCTGCCCACGAAAAAGCCGACGATGATGAATGAGACGAAATTCAGTAGCTCACGCATCGTTGCCCCTCACCCAGGAAACTGTGAACGTTGAGGGCAACATGGCCCACCGCAATGCGGCCCGGGCCTCATCCTCATTACCACGCAGGAGCCACAGGAGCGCAGCACGCAACAACAGAGACTGTGCAGACTGATCACGCATCATGATCACCTTCCGTCACCCACTGGGCCACCTCAAGGAGACCACCCAAACCCAGTACGACAAGGAGTAATAGCGGCAAGGCGCACGCACCGGACACAATGGCGCACACTGTGACGACCCACGTCGACCACGCCAAGACGGCCGCAACCACACCCACAGTCACCGCACCGAACCCCACCAGGGAGATAAGGGCAAGCAGAACACGAACACTCATCGTTCACTCCACTCTTTTTGTGCTTTCTCCATCCACGCCATGAGCCCAACCGCAGGGATATGCCATAAAGACGAATGTGGGCCCTTGAAAGCACCCAATTCCCCTGCTCGGCACAAGGCCCGGATCTCGTTGACATTGAGACCCGTCTCTTCAGCAGCCTCATAGGGGGTGTAATAGATTTTTTCAGTCATTGTTGCCACCACCCACTGTTTCGACTGTTACTCGCATCTGGCAGCCAGCCGGAAATAAGGCGTCGGTGTCTTTGGTGAAGAATGTTTCCGAATCGTATTCGAATGCCCATTGACCGGAGAACAACGCGTGTGCGATTCCCCGTGCTTGGCCGCGAGTACAGCCAGTGATTTCACACCAACCGTCACCCGATACCGAATAGCCCGAAGGATGGGTTTCTTTACCCCACTGGTTACCAGCAAGTCCGTATTGACAGCCGAACGTGATGATGGTCGTACTCATGAGACTGCCCTCCACACGCGAGCCTTACGGCCTGTCGCACTGATACCGTAGGCGCCTGTCCATTCGACCAGGCCACGCAACGTCAACGCATGACGGGCAGTCCGCAACCGTTGTGGAGTGTAAAAGATCCTCGCACTATGCCATTCGTGCACGGGTGCTGACAGATTGTAAATCCACTCATCGGTTCCGCACCCGTGCGTATGCAGGATCCGCATAACCTCCGCCTCGCTCGCACACATATCCGCCGATTGTGCGGCCTGGTGTGAGGTTTCCGGATCCCTGGTACGAGCCCGACGCATGCGGTCCGTATCAGTAGGAGAAAGAAGAACAATGGTCATGAAAATACCTCCTTAAGTGTGGCAACGTCGCCGAATGACAGGCCAAATGCCTCACAGATACTGGCAAGGTTCTCCACCGATGGAGCCCGACCGTTTTTCAATTCCTGCAACGTCTGAATAGAAACGTTAATTGCTCTCGCCATCGCTTTATCAGACATGGTCCCGGCTCCCCCCTGGAGTCTCTCCAAAAGGCCTTCTTGGACTATTACGGATGTCATTGTGATATGCCCTCCCTGAGAAAATGCCTCTATATCGAGATAGTATTGACCCATATCCGAGGTTTTGTCAATCTCATATTCGAGGTTTATTTGGATTTGATTTCGAAACACCCATACCCCAAAATAGAGGCATGGATGCAATAACGTGGGTACGCACGGTCGGTGAGGGTGATTCAGACCGACAGATAGCTGTGAGAGCAGGGATCCCTATCGGGACTTTCAGTCGTCAACTCTCACAGAATTTACTAACTCCACATAACATTGTCTTGATCGCCCGGGCGTACAGAGCGTCGCCGTTGGATGGATTGGTTGCAGTGGGGCTCATCACAAAGGCTGAAGTCCGAAGTGCCGCGTTAACGGTCAACATGGAAGATATCCCCGATGAAGACATTGTTCGTCTCATCCTTCAACGAATCCTTGATAAAGACATTCATCCAGGTCTCACGGAACCGTTAGACGACACGAACCAGGCAACTGGCACTCCGAAAACCTGACTACGCTACACTGATTTTCATAATGCCCCCTTTGGGTGTGTTAGCGAGGTCGCCGGTTTCCTGCCTAGGAATGATACCGGCGGCCTTTTTTGATTACGTGGTGCAATCATACATCGAATCGAACTTTTGTTCGATTAAGTTCTATCTGTGGACGAAAGTTCTTACCCTTGATCGGGGGTTCTGACCAAATCAACGGCGTCGAAATGGAGAACGTCGGCAAGAGAAAACAACTCATCTAGGGACAGGTGACTCTTCCCCCTGAGTTTGTCCGCCAAGACTGGCGGTGCAAGCCCGATTCTTTTCGCCATGTCATCCTCGGAGATACCGTGTTCCGCCATGGCCGTCAGGAGCTTATGAACAACTACGATTTCTCGATATTGTGGCATCTTACTCCAACGATGGGATCCATTGTGGTCGGGAGTTCGGCCACTTGTCAAGGTCGTGTTCCCCCCAGCATATGACTACTTTAAGCTGGCATCATGACCGTCGGCAGCAGGCACATGAGCATGGTCATTGAACAAATACTGTCGACGCGCAGACTCAGCCACCGTGAACTGAGCCGAAGGACCAAAATTCCTCACTCAACGCTCACGGACAAGCTGAACGGAAAAACCCGGTGGTATCTCGAAGATCTCTTCACAATCGCTGATGGCCTAGACGTGAATCCTGAGGATTTGGTGATCGAAATCCTGCGTGTCGCCGAGGAGGATTCACGCCTGCGATAATCTGTAATCATGGCGGAAAAGAAGAAATCTCCCAAGGAGTTGAAGGCTGAAGCCAAGGCCGCGGGGGTGGCCTACTGCCCTAAGTGTGGATCGCAATCTCTCAGTGCGAACAAACGTGGGTTCTCGGTGGTGACAGGGTTTATCGGGGCCGGAAAGATCACAATAACTTGCCTCGCCTGTGGGAAGAAATTCAAACCCTGAACATACAAATACCGCCAGTGGTGTGACATCGGGCGGTTCCTGGCCGTGTCCTTATCATAAAGACATTAGGACACGGCCACATCACGAAACACGACTTTCATGATTGTTTTGAATCCAGACCGTGAAGTTAAAGCAATCATCGCCAAGCTTTGATTTCTCTAAGTTCTTCCGATTCTTCGCCATTGACTAACCTGTTGGCTAACCAGAACGCGTTTTACGCGGGGATTCTGCGGACTTTTAATCCGTAGGTCGCGGGTTCGAATCCCGCTGGGGGCACAAGAAATCCCTAG
>WREX01000131.1 GCA_009779115.1 Propionibacteriaceae bacterium | reverse complement strand
GTAGAGGAATTGAGTGTCGGTCGACTGCCCGATGGCGCCGATGATCGTGTCCGCCTCGATGACAAACTCCGAGCCCTGGACGGGCACCGGCCGGCGGCGTCCCGACCGGTCGGGTTCGCCCAGCTCCATGCGCAGGCAGTGCAGGCCGAGGCCCGATCCCGTGTTGGCGATCTGGGTGGGGGAGGCCAGGAAGATCATCTCGACGCCTTCTTCAAGGGCCTCGTCGACCTCGTACACCTCGGCCGGCATTTCGTCGCGGGTCCGCCGATAGACCAGCTTCACCGTCTTGGCACCAATTCTTAGAGCAGTACGGGCGGCATCGATGGCTGTGTTCCCGCCACCGACAACCAGGACTGTGTCTCCAACGTCTGGGTTGACGCCCTTGGTGACCTGTTCGAGGAAGTTGATGCCCAGCCACACACCGGGCAGGGACTCGCCGTCCAGGTGCATGCGGGTCGCCATCCAGGAGCCGATCGCCAGGTAGACCGCGTCGAAGTCGCTCTGCAGGTTCTCCAGGGAAATGTGGGTTCCCAGGGCCTTGCCGCACTGGATCGTCACGCCCAGTTTCTGGATCTGCCCGATTTCATGGTCGAGGGTCGCCTTGGGCAGGCGGTACTCCGGGATGCCGTACCTCATCATGCCGCCGGGCTGGGGCTGGCGGTCGAAGACGGTGATGCTGTGGCCTTCCTGCGCTAGATAATAGGCCGCTGACAAGCCAGAAGGCCCAGCACCGACAACGGCGATCCGCTTGCCGGTAGCAGGTTTCACCTCGGGCAGCCACGGGGACTGGGAGGCCATGTCCATGTCGGCGGCGAAGCGTTTGACCCAGTTGATGGCGACGGGTTCGTCGACCAGATTGCGACGGCACGCGTACTCACACGGATGCGGGCACACCCGCCCGCACACCGAGGGGAAGGGGTTGCGGTCCTTGATCACCTGCACGGCGGCGGTGAAGTTGCCGTCCGCCACCAGGGAGAGGTAGCGCTGGATGTCGATCCGGGCCGGGCAGGTCTGCTGGCAGGGCGCCAGGCAATCGGCATTGTGGTCAGCCAGAAGCTGGTCCAGGCGTACTCGGCGGAAAGCCTCGATCTTTTCCGAGTGGGTGGCGACGACCAGGCCCTCGCTCACCGGAGTGATGCAGGCCTTGACCGGCTGGCGCTCGGGCCCCACCTCGACCATGCACAAGCCGCAATTCCCGTTCGAACGGGCCAGGCGGACGTCATGGCAGAGTGCGGGGATGTGGATACCCTGGCTGATCAAGGCGGTGAGAATCGTCGCGGATTTCGGTACGGCGAGTTCATGTCCGTCCACGAGCATTGTGACGGTGGCAGTAGCATTCGGGACCGTGGCGGTCTGAGTCATGGTATCTCCTCGGGGGTTGAGGTCCTCCTCATGATATCGAATGACCCTGAGACGCCAGATAAGAAGTTATATCGGTTTTCCTAGTATTCTGACGCATTACTTTGGGTGCCATCTGACTCATGTGGGACGACCACAGCCAAGACTGCCTCGCCGTAGTTTTCCAGCTTCATGGCGCCGATTCCGGAGATCAGGGAGAGTTCGTCCAGGGTGGTCGGGCGGGTGGCCGCGATGGCGCGCAGGGTCGAGTCGTGAAAGACCACGTACGGGGGGACTGACCGGGTTCGGGACTCTTCTAACCGCCAGACACGCAGGGCTTCGAACAAGGCGGCATCGGGTTCCGACAGGTCCTGAGCAGCGATGACTGTGTTGGTTGACTTGGGAGTACGAGCTTTGCGCGACTCGGTCGTGACGGCGGCTTTCCGTACAACGTCCTCACGCAAGGGTACCTCTCGGTTGCCGCGCAGCACTTCCCAGCCCAACTCGGTCACACCAAGGGTGGAGTGACCGTCGGTGGACAGGGCCATGTCACCGCGGGCCAGGAGTTGGCGGACGACACCTCGCCACTGGGCATCCGTCAGGTCCGCCCCGATCCCCCAGGTGGACAAGGAGTTATGGTTCCACTGGCGTACGCGGGCGGTGTCGACTCCACGCAGGATGTCGATCAAGTGGCCGGAGCCGAAGTGTTGTCGGCGCTCGCGGTCCAGGCGCACGACTGTGGAGAGCAACTTCTGGGCGGCCTGTGTCCCGTCCCAGGTGGCGGGGGTGTCCAGGCAGGTGTCGCAGTTTCCGCAGGGTTCGCAGGCTTCCCCGAAGTAACTCAGCATGTTCTGGCGCCGGCATTCGACCGTCTCGCACAGGGCGAGCATCGCGTTCAGGTGGATGGTCAGGCGTCTCTTGTGGGCCTCATCTCCCGTCGACTCGCCGATCATGCGTCTTTGTTGGACAACATCGTTGAGGCCGTAGGCCATCCAAGCGGTGGCGGGTTCGCCGTCCCGGCCTGCCCGACCGGTCTCCTGGTAGTACCCCTCGATCGACTTCGGCAGGTCCACGTGGGCGACGAAGCGTACATCAGGCTTGTCAATGCCCATGCCGAAGGCGATGGTGGCGACGACGACCAGACCGTCCTCGGCCAGGAACCGGGCTTGGGTGTCATGGCGAGTCCGGGGGTCCAGGCCTGCGTGATAAGCCAGGGCTGGGATGCCGGTCTCTCGCAGGGTCTCGGCCACCTTCTCGGTGTTCGCTCTGGTCAACGTGTAGACGATCCCCGCCTGGCCCGGATGTTCCCGCTGGATGAAGCTGGTCAACTGCTTCATCACAGAGTCCTTCGCTTCGATGCGGTACTGGATGTTCGGCCGGTCGAAGGACGAGACGAAGTGCTTGGCGCCCTCCAGGTGTAGGCGCTCGGTGATCTCCCGATGGGTGGCCTGCGTGGCCGTCGCCGTCAGGGCGATCCGGGGCACGGATGGCCAAACCTTGGCCAGCATCGACAAAGCTAGGTAGTCAGGACGGAAGTCATGCCCCCATTGCGACACGCAGTGGGCCTCGTCGATGGCGAACAGCGCGATCTGCCCGCGCTCCAGCAGTGCTTGGGTAGCTGGCATGGTCAAACGTTCGGGACTGACGTACAACAGATCGAGGTCACCGGACAAGAAAGCCTGCTCCATATCCGTACGCTGTCCGTAATCTTGCATCGAATTGAGGAACCCAGCCCGGATGCCGACCTGCCTGAGGGCGTCGACCTGATCCTGCATCAGCGCGATGAGCGGCGAAATCACAACCCCCGTCCCCGGTCTCAACAACGAAGGGATCTGGTAGCACAGTGACTTTCCCCCACCGGTCGGCATCAGGACGATGGCATCCCCGCCTCCGGTCACATGGTCGATGACAGCCGTCTGATGTCCCCGGAAAGAGTCGTACCCGAAAACGGTGTGCAGGACTTCCTCGGCAGTACGGTACGTGGCGAGCATACGCTCGACACTACCTCCTCAAACTGGTGTGCGCGGCAGCTATCCACAAGGGACGGGTCACATCGGACGCCGCGGCCCGAACGTGGAATTTCAGCGGGTCCTAGAAAGGCGTGACGACCAGCGCGTCGTAGATGGCGCGGATAGCATCGTCGTGCCGCGCTGCGGGCAGTGTGATGATCCGCAGATCACCCGCGTACGCGTCGGCGTACACCTCGATGCTGGCGTCGGCCAGCGCCTGGGACAGCCTCAGCGAGACAGTGTTACGCGACACCGCGCCCGAGGAGATGATCCCGAGCAGGGCCAAGTCTTCACGGAACTCCACCTTGTCCGGACGCAGTACGGCCAGACTCTCAGCGAACGGTTGTTCCAGAGCGGTGAGGGCGTCTGTGCGGACGACGAAAGTCCAGGCATCAACCCCTGTCAACGCCACATCAACGACCACGTTCAAGGCCTCGAATAGGTCAAACACCAGTTGCCCAACGCCATGCACTCCACTCCACTGTGCTTTGTGGACGGTGACAGCGGTGTACCCGGTCTTTCCCGCGACGCCGACGATGGCCGGACCCGTGGGAGTCGAAGGAGACTGAGCCCGAATCCACGAACCGGGGTCATCGGGATGATTGGTGTTGCGGATGTTGATCGGAATTCCGCGCTCCCGGACAGGATGAATGGCGTTCTCGTGCAGCACCGACGCCCCGAGGTAGGTCAGCTCGCGCAAGGCCGTGTACGACAGCCGCCGGATGGGCAATGGGTCATCCACGATCCGTGGATCAGCGATGAGCAGGCCGGAGACATCCGTCCAATTCTCATACACTTCGGCCAAGGCTGCCCGGGCCACCAGGGCTCCGGTCACATCCGAGCCACCACGGGGAAAGGTCTTGATCTCACCCGACGCGGTCGCTCCGTAAAAGCCCGGCACCACCGCGTGATCGGCCTGGGCCAGAGCGGTCCCCAACAAGACATCGGTTTGGTCGGGCAAGAATTCTCCCGACTCGGAGAAGCGCACGACCTCGGCCGCGTCGATGAAAGTCCACCCCAAGTACGCGGCGATCAGCAGTGAATTGAGGTACTCCCCTCGCGAAGCAAAGTAGTCACGCTCGGGCTTGTCGGTCAGGCGCCGCTCGATCTCGGCAAAGGGGGTGTCGAGGTCCACACTCACACCCAACTCCTGAGCAATATCGACATATCGCTGTTTGATCGTCGCCAGTGTGTACGCATAATCTCCGTCGCGCCTCTCGTACGCCTGATAGAGCAGGTCGGTGACCTTGGTGTCCGAGGCGTCCCGCTTCCCGGGTGCGGATGCGACCAGGTATCGCCGGTCGGGGTCGGCCACGACGATGGCGACGGCCTTGGCGATCTGCGCGGCACTCGCCAGGCTCGACCCGCCGAATTTCACTACTTTTATCCCCACGACCGGTCATCCTTCCCTACCCAGCGATCAGCACGCTAAATCTGCCAAACAATTTAACCATGGACCTGGTCACTCCAGTCAGTCAAGCGGGAATGCGGACACTGACAGGCGTGAGACGATGGCGCATCAGCCAGTACGCGAGGATTCAGTACGCTCGTCAAGCACGAGCCGATGCGCCGTCGTTCACAGACGGGATTGTGCAGAAGCAAAAGATTCAGTGGCGATAGTTTCGTTGAGCGCCCGAGCGGCGTGCCCGAACTCTTAGCGGCGTGGCCGAACTCCGTACTGACTGAGGGCATCACTCAGCAATGCCTTGGTCGCGCTACTCGCCGAGATGAGCGGCAGACGCGGCTCGCCCACCGCCCAGCCGAGGATGTTCAAAGCCTCTTTGACCGGGATCGGGCTGACTTCGCTGAACAGGGCTTTGATCAGGGGAATCGTCTTGAGCTGGACAGCTCGTGCCCCCTCCAGATCACCGGCGAACCAGCGGGCCGTCAGTTCGTGAGTGTCTTTCGGAATGACGTTCGACATCACCGAGATGACACCGAGCCCGCCCCACGCGAGCATGGGGATGACCTGGGCGTCTTCACCGGTGTAGAACTGGAAGTCCGGTTCGACCAGGCACTTCATCGCCCCAACCTGTTCGAGGTTGCACTCTTTGATGCCCACCAGGTTCTCGACCCGGCTCATTGCGGCAGCCGCCTCGGGAGAGATGTTCATCGACGTACGACCAGGAACGTTGTACATGATGATCGGCAGCCGGGTGATGTCGGCGATGGCCGTGAAGTGGGCGACCAGCCCCTGCTGGCTGGTTTTGTTGTAGTACGGCGTGACGGACAAGATGGCGTCCGCGCCCACATCCTCCGACCGGCGGGTCTGTTCGATCGCTTCAACCGTGGAGTTGGAACCCGGG
>WREX01000130.1 GCA_009779115.1 Propionibacteriaceae bacterium | reverse complement strand
TGGGGCCTTCATCCGCGGGTCCGGAAGGGACCTGAGCCAGCCGGAGATTGAGGGCGCCAACCGACACAGATACGCGGCCTACATTTTGCCAGAAACTCGGCCAATAAGCCATTCAGCAGCCACCGGTGGAACGAAAATCCCGGCTTACCAGTACGGTGCGGTCACTTGTTGTGGATGAGAGACGCTGGTACGGGTGAACACTGTGGCAATGATCATGCGTACGCCAACTGCCTTCATCTGGGACGCCGCGCGGGTGCTGCTCCTGCGGTCATCGCTCCAATTCCCGCTCACCGGACGGTGATGCTCACGGGTCCGGCGGCCAGGGACCCTGACCGCACCACCAGGGACAGGTTCGACAGGACTGAGACATCCTGGCGGGGATCGGCGGGGGCGACAATCAGATCGGCGGGGGCGCCCTCTTCCAGGCTTGGCTCACCCAGCCAGGTACGGGCGCGCCAGGCAGCGGCGCCTAGGGCGAACTCTGCGCCGCCCACCTCGGATAGGGCGGAGATTTCCTCGATGACACTGCCGTGGGACCTGATGCCTCCGGCGTCGGAACCGGCGTACACCTGGACTCCGGCGTCTATGGCCATTGTCATGGTCTCGTGGCGGCGGCGGTAGAGGTCGCGCATGTGGGCGGCGTAGACCGGGAACTTGTCTTCGGCCTGGTCTGCAATGCCGGGGAAGATGTTGAGATTGTCCAGGGTGGGCACGAGGGCCACCTGGCGCGACACCATCTCGTCGACAGTCGACTGGTCCAGGCCGCTACCGTGTTCGATACAGTCAATCCCGGCCCTGACAAGGTGATAGACCGACTCTTCACCGAAGCAGTGGGCTGTCACCCGCGCCCCTTCCTCGTGGGCGGCCTGCACGGCCTGGGCCATGACTTCCACCGGCCATGAGGGGGCGAGATCGCCGACATTGCGGTCGATCCAGTCGCCCACCAGCTTCACCCAGCCGTCACCGGCGCGGGCCTGGAGGCGTACTGTCTCGACAAGATCTTCGGGGTCGACCTCGACCGCGTACCCGCGAAGATAGCGGCGGGTGCGGGCGACGTGGCGACCGGCCCGGATAATGCGCGGGACATCGGTGCGGCCGTCCAGCCAGTGGGTGTCGATGGGAGACCCTGCGTCGCGGACGAGGGTGACTCCGGCGTTCAGGTCCTCGTGGCCCTGGGTTTCGGCGACATCCTGGTCGACCGGGCCCTCGGGTCCCAGGCCGATGTGGCAGTGGGCGTCCACCAGACCGGGCAGAATCCAGCCGTCCTCGACCAGAGTCGTGGCGCCGGGGACTTTGTCGTACGTGAGAGTGTCGCCCACGATCCACAGGTCGGTCGGCTCGCCGGACTCGACCATCACACCATGAAGGTGATAGGCGGGGGTGGTCATCGTGGTCCTCCTTGGCTGTTCAGTGCTCTGGCGATGTCGGGCGGGATTTGGAAGTCTTTCATGGCTTGTTCCAACTCTTCGGCAGTCGGTTGTACGCCGAAGGCCGCGCCCGGGGACTCTGCTTTCGGGGCCTCCGCGGTGATTCCGGCCCTCTTGGCGGGATTGCCGGAGACCCCTGAGCCGGACTTTTTCTTCTTGGGGGTTTGCTTGGGGCGGCGCATGGACGGGAAGCCGCCCATCCCACCGGCTCCGGGCATCCCGCCGGGCAGTCCGCCCATCATGCCGGTACCCAGTTGTTGCATCATCTTGCGGGCTTCGACGAACCGGTTGACAAGGCCATTCACATCTGAGACCTGGACGCCTGCCCCTTTGGCGATACGAGCCCGGCGGGTGCCGTTGAGGATCGAGACATCGGCCCGCTCGGCGGGAGTCATGGAATAGATGATCGCCTCGATGCGGCTGATCTGCTTGTCGTCGATGGCGGAGAGTTGATCGGCCATGGCCCCGGCACCGGGGAGCATGCCCATCAGTTTGCCGATCGGGCCCATCTTCTTGACGGCCTGCATCTGGGTGAGGAAATCCTGGAGGGTGAAACCATTGCCACCACCCAAAAGCTTGCCTGCGGCCTCAGCCGCTTGCTTCTGGTCGAAGTGGCGTTCGGCCTGCTCGATCAGGGTGAGGACATCGCCCATGTCGAGGATGCGACCGGCCATGCGGTCGGGGTGGAAGACCTCGAAGTCCGCCAGTTTCTCGCCGGTGGAGGCGAACATGATCGGTGCGCCAGTCACGGTGGCAACAGACAAGGCGGCGCCGCCTCGGGCATCGCCGTCCAGTTTGGTCAGGACGACCCCGTCGAAACCAACCTTCTCCGCGAACGACTTGGCGGTCGTGACAGCGTCCTGGCCGATCATGGCGTCGACCACGAACAGGGTCTCGTCCGGGTTCACGGCCTCGCGGATGTCGGCGGCCTGGGCCAGCATCTCCTCGTCCACGCCCAGCCGGCCGGCCGTGTCGATGATGACCACATCATGAAGGTGACGCTTGGCGATGTCGAGGCTGAGACGGGCCACCTCGACCGGGTCGCCGACCCCATTGCCCGGCTGGGGAGCGTAGACGGCCACCTTGGCCTGCCGCCCGACGACCTGCAACTGGGTGACGGCATTGGGGCGCTGGAGATCGGCCGCCACCAGCAAGGGGGCATTGCCTTTTTCTCTGAGCCAGCGGGCCAGCTTGCCTGCCAAGGTGGTCTTGCCGGAACCTTGAAGGCCGGCCAGCATGATCACTGTCGGCGGGGTCTTGGCGAATTGGATGGTACGGGTGTGCCCGCCCAGGATCTCCACCAACTGCTCATGGACGATCTTGACGATCTGTTGGGCCGGGTTGATGGCCTTCGACAGCTCTAATTCGGCGGCCTGCTCCCGTACCTTGGCGATGAAAGCCCGAACCACCTCAAGGTTGACATCCGCTTCCAGCAGGGCCACGCGAATCTCGCCCAGTGTCGCCTCGATGTCGGCGTCGGAGAGTCTGCCCTTGCCCCTGAGTGTGCGAAATGCCTTGGACAGACGGTCTTGGAGAGTGTCGAACATGGTGTCCCTTTCTACACCGTCCAAGATTACTAGACGGATCGTCATCTATTAGTGGACGACAGACAGTTCAGTACGCCAAAAATCCCGTGGCACCAGTCATCCTTCTTGTCGGGATAAGCTGAAGCTTGTGCCCAATCATTGTGTGATCACTTTCAGTTGTCCGGACCGGCCCGGGATCGTCCATGCGATCACGGGGGTGATCGTTGGGATGAATGGGAACATCACCGAATTACAGCAGTATTCGTCACCGGACACGGGGATGTTCTTCATGCGGATCCAGGTCGAGGGCGAGGCTCGGCCTGAAGAGTTGCAGGCCAGTTTGGAGCCGGTGGCTGGGCGGTTCGCCGGTTCGGTTCACGTTGACACGGTGGGGCGTCCGGTACGTACCCTGATCCTGGTGTCCACCGCGGGACACTGTCTCAACGCGCTCCTGTCGCATGCTCGCATGGGGGCGGTGCCCATCACCGTACCGCTGGTCTTGTCCAACCATGAGGAACTGGCCGAGTTGGCCGCCTTCTATTCCGTGCCGTTCGAACACCAGCAGGTTGACGCGGAGAACAAGGCTGACTTCGAAGAACGAGTACGGCAGGTGGTCGATGATCAGGGCATCGAACTGGTGGTCCTGGCACGCTACATGCAGATTCTGTCGCCTGGGTTGTGCGAGTTCCTCGCCACGAAAGCCATCAACATTCACCATTCGTTCTTGCCTGGATTCAAGGGGGCCAATCCTTATCGGCAGGCTCATGCACGGGGGGTCAAACTGATCGGTGCGACCGCTCACTTCGTCACCCCCGAACTCGACGAAGGCCCGATCATCGAGCAGTCAGTCGTGCGGGTCGACCATTCCAAATCCGTCGATGCCCTGCGTGAACTCGGCAAGGACATCGAATCGTCCACACTGACCCATGCGGTCACGTTGTTCGCCCAGCACCGGGTTCTGCTCGATGGGGTACGCACAGTGGTGTTTGATTGATCGGTCAATATTATTTAAAAAAAGCCTTGATTCACGCGCATATCCCACATTCCCGTACCGGAAAATGACATGACTTCGCCGCCGATCATGGGCCTGTGTGAGCGTGATAGACAGTGAGATGTCGAGATTGTGCCGCATAGTGGGCAGGAATGGATTAGTCCGCGGTATGCGGGGGTAATATAAGTCCTACCAATTCCGGGGTCGGTGTAATTCCGAACCGGCGGTGATGGATGTCGGGCTCATACCTGACAATCCCAAGTCCGCGAACCCTGGTACGCACGTACCGGGGCCGATCTGGTGAGAATCCAGAACCGACAGTCAAAGTCTGGATGGGAGGAATGGGTAAGGCAGATGTCTGTCGTGCGTGATCGGATGTCTGTGCCTGTACGCTTCCCCATCCCCGTTGTTGGGTGAATCGGCTCTCAAGCGGAGCCGGTCCGAACCACCGGGTTTGATGAGGAGGGAAAATGACAAGCCAGTCGCTTGTGAACAGTCGTGCCCCCCGTGTGACAACCCGTCCTCATGCTGTGGCCAATCGGGGTGAGCGCCAACGTCGCGTCGCTCCTGCTCCGGCTCCGGCTCCCATGGCACGCCGACCGGGACGCAGTGCCGCCTGGCTCACCATCGTGGCACCGGTCATCCTGGGAATACTCATCGTGTCCGGCTGGTTCGCCTCCACGACACCTGGCGCCGTGCCGCGCACCATGGTCCCCACACCGATGGCGGTGTGGCACTCGTTGTACCAGGGGCTGTTCGTGTACAAGGACATGTGGCCGTACATCGCAGCAACGCTGGAAGAGGCTTTGGTCGGCTGTCTGGTGGGCGTGGTCGTCGCCGTGCCACTCGCCGTGATCATTTATCGTTCACGGATCGTCTCGGCCGCGGTTCTGCCATTCCTCGGGGCCACGCAGGCGATCCCCGCGATCGCACTGGCTCCCCTGCTCGTCTTGTGGGTCGGGTACGGTCTGGGCGGAATCGTGACACTGTGTGCTCTCATGGTCTTCTTCCCCATCCTCGTCAGTTCCGTCGTCGGGTTCCGGCACATCGACAAGGATGTCATCAGCGCTGCTCAGGTGGACGGCGCGGGTTCGCTGGCCCTGCTGATCAACATCGAAATCCCGTTGGCCATGCATTCCATCCTGGCCGGTGTTCGTAATGGTTTCACCTTGTCGATCACTGGAGCTGTCGTCGGAGAGATGGTCATGGGCGGTTCTGGCCTGGGGACTTTGGTCACCGTCCAGCGCAACTCCAACGACCTGCCTGGCATGTTCTCCACGATTATCATCCTGGCCCTGTGTGCCACCATCATCTACTCCCTTGTTTCGATCGCCGAACGGCGCTGGTCCAACCTCGCCGCTCCCCTACCTAAAGGAAGCTCATGACATCCCCGATCTTCACATCCATCCGTACCCGCTGGCGCCTTGGCGCGGCCGCATTCGCAGTCGGTCTGGCCGTCATCCTCACCGGATGTACCGGGATGTCCTCCTCATCTCCATCGAACACAGGTCAGCCGACGGCGGTGGTCGGACTGACGTACATCCCGAACATCCAGTTCGCGCCGTTCTATGTGGCCGATCACAACGGGTTCTACACCAACGACGCCTCGATCAGCCTGCGGCATCACGGGGCTTCGGAAGGGTTGTTCACAGCGCTGGGCGCTGGGCAAGAAGACTTCATCGTGGCAGGAGGGGATGAGATCCTCCAGGCCGCCACTCAGGGGATCGACGTGGAGGC
>WREX01000129.1 GCA_009779115.1 Propionibacteriaceae bacterium | reverse complement strand
GGTGGTGGGTAACACCCACCTGGGGCGACCCACGGGACAGTGCCACAGAAAATAAACCGCCTTGGCGACAAGGTAAGGGTGAAAAGGTGGTGTAAGAGACCACCAGCGCCCCGCGTGAGCGGGGCGGCTTGGTAAACCCCACCGGGAGCAAGGCCAAGAAGACCGCCAGGTCGCGTCGGCGTTCGAGGGCTGCTCGCCCGATGTCGACGGGTAGACCGCACGACCGTATGCCAGGGTGAGGCGGCGCCTCACCTTCAGGCCCGGCCGAAGGTTCGTGGCAACACGGACCGCAGATGGATGGCCGCCACCCATCAGGGCACAGAATCCGGCTTACAGGCCGACTCATCCTCACCGGCGAGTCCTGCTCATCCTTCCTTTTGTCCGACCCATGGACTAGATTTCAAGAATTGCCGTCCCGACAATGACCATCCGACGAAGGAGATATTATGCGAGCTATTCAACTTATGAAGCCGAAGGAATTCCCCGAGCTGCGCGAGGTACCCATGCCCGAGCCTGGGCCCGGCCAGATCCTGCTCAAGATCACGGCAGCAGGACTGTGCCATTCGGACATCGCGGTCATGGAGAGTTACGCGGTCCTGAACAACTACACCCTGCCGATGACCCTTGGACACGAGTGTTGTGGCACGATCGTCGACGCCGGTAACGGGGTGAAATCCCAGGTGACGATCGGCGAGAACGTCATGGTGTACGGCCCGTGGGGCTGTGGGCGCTGCCGCAACTGCGCCATGGGATACGAGAACTACTGCTACAACGCAGTCGAGATGAACATCACCCCACCAGGACTAGGCCATGACGGCGGTTGCGCGGAGTACATGCTGGTCGACCAGGCACGCTTCTGCATCCCGATCGGTAACCTCGATCCCGTTCATGCCGTACCGCTGACGGATGCGGCGCTGACCCCGTACCATGCCCTTCAGCATTCGCGGGCCAAGCTGGACGCCAACTCGGTGGCCGTGGTGCTCGGTGTCGGTGGGCTCGGGCACATCGCCATCCAGTTGATCAAGCACCTGACACCGGCTGAAGTGATCGCCATCGACATCTCGGACGATCACCTCAAGCTCGCCGAACAGGTGGGTGCCGATTTCTGCCTGACCTCGAACCAAGAGGCCGTTGACAAGGTTCGGGAGATCACACATGGGTACGGAGCCGAGGTCGTCTTCGACTTCGTCGGCAACCAGGCCACGATCGACCTCGGTGCGCAGATGACGCGTGTCCTGGGCGACTGGAACATTGTCGGCATCGGCGGTGGGCTGGCCAAGGTCGGCTTCGGCGCGACACCGTACGAATGTCAGGTCAACTCCCCGTACTGGGGGACCCGCGCCGACCTGTATGACGTCGTGGCCCTCGCTCAGCGCGGAGTCATCGACATCCACACCGAGCAGTACAGTCTGGATGAGGGTGTTGAGGCCTACCACCGGCTTTACGAGGGCAAAGTGATGGGCAGAGCGGTTCTCGTTCCCTGATCATGACAGACCTTGGATCCACCGATTGCTGACACGCGACTAATCGGTGGATTCGGGCTTATTCGCTATGTCAGCCGTGCCACGGGGCAGGTGTCAATCCGGACCACCGACTGCTGGCTTCGCAAGCGCATCACTTGGGCGCGGCCGCCTGGGTCGCCCAATCTTGGACCATGGAGGTTTCCACAGTCGGCCAATCCTCACTGCCCTGGGCATACGCCAGCAGATCAGCTCCGAAGTCAGTCGACCAGGCCTGGTCAGGAATGACCTTCATGGCTGTCCACGGCACGAGGTAGGTGTCCGCTTTCATCCAGTTCATCAGTTCGGTGGAGATTGGATCGGTCGGGCTTTGTCCGACTGCGAAGGAAACGAAGGGGGCGATGAACCCCAGATCGGTCGACACAGCACTCTTGCCGTAGTCGGAAGAGAATAGCCACGCCAGGAAATCCAGCGATGCTTGTTGGGCAGCAGGATCGGCCTTGGCATTGACAGAGAGGAAATCCTCAGACCCGATCGGGATCCCGTAGGTGCCTTCTCCTGGGATGCCCATGTACAGCGGCAGCATGTGGAGGTCGGAAGTCTGGACGGTGTTCCCCTGGATGCCGCTGATCTGGAGCCACGACCAGTTTCCGCTCTGGACCATGGCAGACTGTCCGAGTGCGAATTCGTCGATTGAGTCTTGCTCGGTCTTGGAACCAAGATCGGCAGGAGCAGTTGTCGAGTTGTTCAGGTACAAATCAAACAAAGACTTCATGTTGTCCCCATAGGTGAAGTCGATGGTGTCCGGAGTCCCCTTGGTCAGGTCGACATTGTTCTGCTGAAACTCATAGAACAATGGGACATTGACCATGTACGTCTGCCAGCGCGAGTCTTCTCCCGGCGCGAGTGATGTGCTGGAGAACACGCCCTGAATCCCCAGTTGGCTCTTGTGGGCGGTCATGTCCTGAACGACCTGTTGGAGCAGATCGAAACTGGTGATCTGGTCGGCCGACGTGATCGGAACGTTCTTGTCCGGCAGGGCGAAATACTTCTGCATGATGGCGTCGTTGTAATAGATGCCATAGCCCCTCAAGTTATCGGGAACCCCATACACACCGTTACCCGAACTGACGACCAAGTTCTGGTCAGTCAGGTTCATGTAGATCTCCGATTCGGTCAGATCGGCACAATTGTCCTTGCGCTGGGCATATCCGAGTGGTCCGTCGATCTGGAAAATGGTCGGAGGTTTCGAACTGCCTAGTTCTGTGGTGAGCGTGTCGTCGTAGGTCCCCGCCGGGGGGGTCACAATCTGGATGTCCTCACCGGTTTCCTTGTTGTACTCCGCAGCAATGGAGGCGTACTGATTGGCCAGTTCAGGCGCGTTGTTCAGGAAATAAACGTACCCACTCGGCCCACTTGGCGACGTGGCACCGATGCCTGGTGTGTTGTTCGCCGACCCGCATCCGGTGGCCCCCACAAGCAATCCAACAGCTAGCAAACCGATTCCAACGGTACGACGAAGTTTTGTCATCCATTCCTCTTTCTCCAGTGAAAGTACTGCGCCAGACCGGTCAATCCTCGCCCCCCTGAGGTCCGGTGATCGTCTGCGGCAACCTGCTCAAAGAATAAATTATATCCACTAGGGTACGAGCAGTGCGACTACACGAGGCAGTGTCCCCAGTATTCCACCACCCCATCGCACCTCCACCGTGTCGCCCGCGACGCCAGCAATCAGTGGACTCAGGCGTAGCGGAGTGACTGCTGTGACCGCCTACCGAACAAGGATTCGGTCGCATTCAGCGCAGCGGATCACATCGTCGGGAGCAGCATTCATGTACGTGTTGTAGTCGGTCACCGTCGCCTCCAGGCCACAGCCACCACAGCGCCGTCCCTGAAGCTTCGTCACTCCCACGCCACTGGACCGCGAACGAATCTTGTCGTACAAAGTGACCAGAGCGGCGTTGATCTGCCCTGCGGTCTCGGCCCTGGTCTGGCCCAACGCCTTCGCCTCGGCAGCCAGTTCAGCAACCTGGGCGTCACGAGCATCCACCTGTTCGCGCAACTCCTGCTCGATCGCGCCCACCGATTCCGTCAACTGACCCACAAGCGCCGTCGCGCGATCCATCGCCTCCATGGCCTCCAGTTCGGCATCCTCCAAGTCGGAGACGCGTTGCTTGAGGTGCACGATCTCGGCTAGGGCGATGGACAAGGCTTTGGCCTCCATCTCACCCGCGTCGACACGAGCCTGGTTGCGCGCCAGCCTTTCCCGTACTGGCACGACATCGGCCTCGGCACGCTCGGCGATCACCGTCGAATCGGACAGGACGGTCTTGGCCCCGATCAAGTCCTCCGCCACCTGGGTGCGCCGTTTCATCAGATCGGCGATCGCCTGGTGAACCGGCAGAACCGACGCTTTGTGTTTCACCTGCTCGATGGCGGTGTCCAGTCCTTGGAGGTCCAGCAGCTTCGTCAGCTCAATGGGATCAGCCTTCATACCTGGCATCCTACTGCCTGGCTCTGGCCTCATGTCAGAAACTCATCGGTGAAGCACGGGAGTCCTCGCACCAGCCATCCTGTGATAAATAAATATCTCTTGTTGTTGTGGGGTAGGTGTGACCGCGTACACTTGGACCCATGAAAAAGACGGCTCCATCCCTTCCCAACCGGGCAATTCCCTATTCCGAGGCCTTCAAGGCCTTTATCCCCGAACAGTGGGCCTCGTACCCCGAGGATGTTCTCGAACCGCTCGCCTCCAGCGCCTACACCCCAGCCAGGCGCCAGGCCATCCAAGCCCACTTTCCCCATGACCGGCTGGTCATCCCGGCGGGTGGCTTTCAGGTACGCAGCAATGACTGCGACTATCGCTATCGCCCTCATTCGGCCTTCGCATACCTGACGGGGTTGGGCGAGGATTTCGAGCCTGACGCAGTTCTGGTCATCGAAGACAACCGGGCTGAACTCTTCTTCCACGCCCGGGTGCCGCGTACCGACCCTGAGTTCTATTCGTCAGCCCAGTACGGCGAGATGTGGGTCGGCCCGAGGCTGTCGCTGGACGAAATGGAGCAGTTGACCGGTCTGACGATCCAGAATTCATCCGACCTGGCCCGGTTCCTGACGGCGCCAATGCGGCACGCTGACGGTGTGACACGCATCACCCCCGGGGTCGACGAGCGTGTCGAGACCCTGGTCAACGCCTTGCGCGGGCACAAGAACGGTTCTCCAACCCAGGCTGACACTGAGCTAAACGTAGCACTGAGCGAGATGAGGCTGATCAAGGATTCATTCGAGATCGACCAGATGGACCAGGCCTGCGCAGCGACGCTGACAGGGTTCGAAGCGGTCATCGCCGACATTGCCGAAGCAGTACGACGCGGGCGCGGGGAACGCTGGGTGGAAGGGGTTTTCGGCCTGCATGCCCGCCACTTGGGCAACGCGGTCGGGTACGACACCATCGCCGCGTCGGGGGAACATGCGTGCACTCTGCATTGGATTCGCAATGACGGCAACCTGCGCAACGGCGACCTGCTACTGCTGGACGCCGGGGTCGAAATGAGCTCGCTCTACACCGCGGACATCACGCGTACCCTGCCTGTGTCGGGACGATTCAGCCCAGCACAACGCCAGGTGTACGAAGCAGTTCTCAACGCACAGAAGGCAGGGATCGAGGCTGCCAAGCCTGGGGCACGTTTCATTGATGTGCACAACGCCGCTGTCCGGGTCATCGCAGAACACCTGTCTGACTGGGGTGTTCTGCCCGTCAGTGTCGAAGAGACCTTGTCCCAAGACGGTGGGCAGTACCGGCGCTGGATGGTGCATGGGACCTCCCATCATCTGGGGATCGACGTCCACGACTGTGCGAGTGCCAGGCGGAAGATGTACAGGGCTGGCACACTCCAGCCGGGGATGATCATCACCGTGGAGCCCGGCATCTATTTCAAGTCGACCGACCTGATGGTGCCCCACGAACTGCGCGGAATCGGAGTACGCATCGAAGACGACATCCTCATCACCGACGACGGTTGTCGTGTCTTGTCCCAGGCCTTCCCGCGCAATCCCGACGCTGTCGAATCGTGGATGGCCCAGGTGTGGCTAGGAGCGTGCTGACATACCATGTCCCGGCTGCGGCGCACCGGACGAGCGAATCTTCGAACCCCACATCTTGCGACGTACGTCCAGTACGTGTACAAGATGCGGGGTCCGAATCTTCACCCGCCCAGCACGTCCTCGC
>WREX01000128.1 GCA_009779115.1 Propionibacteriaceae bacterium | reverse complement strand
GTCACGGCGACCAGCGTCACCACCGACTCCGGCAGTGCCGTCCCGATGGCGGCCAACACCGTGCCAACCGCCATTGCGCCGATCCGCAATCGCTGGCCCAGCCATTCCACGGCGTTGACGAACCACTCGCACGACAGATAGATCGCCACCACGCACACAATCAACAACAGGACATGAATCACAGTCGCGTCCTAGGAGCGTGCTGAAATACGCTGTTCCGAGCGAGGACGTGCTGGGCGGGTGAAGATTCGGACCCCGCATCTTGTACACGTACTGGACGTACGTCGCAAGATGTGGGGTCCGAAGATTTGCCCGTCCGGTGCGCCGCAGCCGGGACATGGTATTTCAGCACGCTCCTAAGGTCATCGTGCGCATCGGGGTGGAGCATAGACATAAGACTCGTTAGTTTAGTCTTCATGCACCACTGAACAACTGTGTTACCGGCACCGTTCAATGTGTCTGGCAGTGTTATCATCAAGCCGGGGTTGCGCCCGACCAACGACCTGCTCGACCGGCCCGTACTGCTGTCAGGCGCCACCCCAGCAGCATGACGTCCCAAGGAGGATCCCATGACACCTAGTGAGGCTTCCACTGACATGAAGCGGGTCTGGACGAGGGTCCTCCTTATATGGTTGGCATTGCTCATTCCAGGAGTTTTCGCCGCAGGCTGTGTCTACGTGGACTTCCAGCAGACCGGGCGCGACCAGGCCAATGTCCCAGCAGCGATGCTGGCCGAGCAGGTGGCTTATCAGCTGCGACAAGGCGAGTCACCGCAAGACGCCCTGCCAGCCAGTACGGACCCGACCACCACTATCACGCCTTTCGCGATGATCTTCAACGCGGATCGACAACTGGTCGCATCATCGGGAGATCCCGTACAGACGTACCCCAGTGGCTGTTTCGACCAGGTGGACGCCACCGGCGCGAATCGAGTCACCTGGCAGCCCGCATCCGGTTTACGCTTCGCCACTGTCGCAGTGAAGTACCAAGATGGGTACGTCGTGGGTGCGTACTCGTTGTCCGAATCTGAAGGCGCCCTTGACCGCTTCACGACCGTTCTGGTCATTGGTCTGATCGGCTACACTGTCGGCTGCGCAGTCCTGCTGGCAATTTATGGTTGGCTGGCCAATCGGCGTGGGACAACGCGACGGACATCACCACAGCCCTGATGCCCAGGCCTTGCGGGTGTCTGTCATCTTCCCTCGCTGGACATGAGCGACGCCCTGGTGACACGCCAGCTGCCATAGGGTACGAGGACAATCACTCCAAGAATCGCGATGACCCAAGCCAGCGACCACCCGCTTCCCAGCTTCACTATCACCATTGTGAGCACCACTCCGGCAGCAATCTGCCAGTCGTCCCCGATGATGAAGTCGTACCAGAATTGGCTGAACGACACGATCCAACTTTGTTTCTTCGCTGGTACACCCGCAGGTTCTGAAGCAGTACGGGTGGGGCTCGCTTGAGTCGACTGACTGGCCAATCTGCGTGTGGCCGCTCTGCGGAAAAGCCATGTCAGTATCAGAGCAAAAACGGCCACACATGGCGCGATCACCAGCAGGGCCGCGTCGGAAGCCGGCCACCTTGCCCCCACTCCCTCGCCAGCCCAGAACACTCCGAAGGTGATCAGCAAGACACTCACGACAAATTTCAAGGTGTTTTCCGGAATCCGCGACAGCGGGCCGCGAACAGCAACTCCGAGACCGACGATGATCAAGATGGCCAAGCCTGCTGCAAGGAGGGCGACGGGAAGGTGGCCGTCGTTGGTCGCGAAGGTCAAAACGATGAAGACGACTTCGAGACCCTCCAACAACACGCCCTTGAAAGCCAGGGTGAAGGCGTACCAATCTGCCACGCCAAACTTGCGTACGGCTGCCGCGTTCTTAGCCTCGGCAGCTTTCTCTTGATAAATGGCCGTTTCATCATGGCGCGACTTGAATCCACTCGCGCGCATGATCGCCTTGATCATCCACTGCAAACCAAAGACCAACAACAGCCCGCCCACCAGCGTGCGCAGAATCCAGATCGGCAGCAGCATGATCGACGGCCCGAGAAGAGCAACAATGACGCACAACACAAGGAATGCGACGACAGTACCCGTCAGGGCCGAACGCCAATTTCGCGTGGCGCCGGCAGCGACGACAATGGTCGTGGCCTCGACTGCTTCAACCAGGCATGCCAGAAAGACAGCGATGAACAGGGCGTAAACCGACATTTACATCCTGCCTTCCGATTCAGGTGCATGTTTTTCACGTACACGATCAAGAACAGGACGTGAATCACACTCGCGTCCTGATGTCGATGTGTGCAGCTGGGTGGAACTGAGACACACGACTTCCCAGTTTAGGCGACCAGTGGACAACTGTGCGTGCGGCTCCGTTGACCAGGCCCGAGATGACGTTTACGATGTCAGTCATTCAGGTCCCTCGGCTCGAAGAACAAGCAACATCGTCATTCAATCGTGACTCAGTGTTGTCTTGACCTTTCGGGCAATGATAAGGCACTATAGATGAAAAGGTGAGTACCAGCACTCGACGTGATCGCCATCACTTCCCAGCCCTATCAAGATGGAAGCAAGTAAGACACCGCACCACTCACCGCTCATGCAAAGCTTCCGCTGATAGGAGAAATGATCATGACATTCGATGTGAATGCACACGCTGTAACCCGGGCATCGGGGCCTGCCTCGCCCACTCACCAGACTGTGGGTGTCGCGCCGAAACCGTCGACGGCACGTTCATCCAGACGATCCAGGATCCGAGTGGCTGTGATAGCGGCCAGTCTGGCGGCACAACTCGTACTGGCTGGGTGCAGCCTCGAACTGCCGTCTCCGGGATCCGGCCAAGGACAAGGGCCGAACGGCTCGGCAACACAACAAAACAATCCAGACACACAACAGACTGGTTCTGACACACAACAGAATGGTTCGGCACAGCAATATTGTTCCGCCGACCAGGGCACCGAGATGGCGAGCAGTGACGGCAGTGAGGTACATCTGTGCGTCAGCGGCACATTCACCGACCAATCAGTGGTGAACCTCACGCTGACCGGTATGGTCAACCCGCAGGGCCTTGATGCTAATGATCCTTCATATACTAAAACGTTCTCAGCCAAAATATTCATGGTGGACTACTCTGACTTTCCCGTGGATTGCAAGAGCAATTACCAGGATGAGTTCACACTCCTGTCCAACAATCAGGGCAAGGTGTTCAACTTGGTCCCAGGCGCCAGCAGTGTGACTTTGGACAATAGTCAGCCATTCACGTGGACAACTCAATCGACTCTGTCGGTAACGGGCCACGGGCAGATACTGTACTGCTCCTATCTGGTCTGGGTGATTGACAGCGTGGTGACAGCCTCCGTTATGGCCGATTACTGAGTACGTCCCAGAACAGAGAATGACTCTCCAAGTCTTTGACGGATAACCGATGCGACGAATTGCAGACGAGAACCAGAAACAGTTCACGGATTGTGCCGTCCGGACTCAGCCTGAATCCACCGATCTATTGCTGCTACGCGGCCCTAGATGGGCACCCCGGCCGCACCGCCCCCGCTCAACTTCACGTCCACTCCGGAGCAGTTAATAGACCGAAGCCCACTACCCAGACGTCGTAATCTGTTCACTCTATCATTAGCAATCTGTTCACCCAAGCCGTCGTGATGTGTATACTCAAGGCATGTCGACCTACTTGCCGCGAGTCGCGGACGGGGAACTCGCCCAGAAGATGGCGTCAGTCGGTGCTGTTCTCGTTGAGGGGCCGAAGGCCTGCGGCAAGACCGCCACTGCCTCACGCATCGGCGCATCCATCGTTGACGTTTCGGGGGACGCCACCGCCCGGGCTTCAATCGATCTCAACCCGGGCTACCTGCTCGACCGGCCTCGCCCAATCCTGTTTGACGAGTGGCAGGTGGCCCCGGCTTTGTGGAATCTTGTTCGCCGAGCCGTCGATGATTCTGACCGGGGCCGCGGCCTGTTCGTCCTAACGGGGCGCGCGACACCGAGAGATGATGCGACTCGTCACTCTGGAGCTGGTCGCATTGGCGTACTTCGCATGAGGCCCATGAGCTTGTTCGAGTCGGGCCACTCCACTGGCGATGTGTCACTGGCTGCGCTGCTGGACGGCCAGCCGCAACCAGGGGCGGGCGCAGGCTTGAGCGTTCCGGAATTGATGACGCGGATTGTCGTCGGTGGGTGGCCGGATCTGCTTGATGCCAGCGAGGCGGAGGCACGTGGTTGGCTGGCGGATTACCTCAACCAGATTGTCCAGGTCGACATCCCGTCATTTGTCGGCAGGCGAGATCCACGTCTGCTCAGCCGCGTCCTGGCCTCGCTCGGCCGGTTCGTCGCGCAAAGTCCGGCCACAAGGACAATTGCCGCCGATGCCGGGGGGGAGCGCGGCCCGATTGCCCCGTCAACCATCTACAGCCACCTAGACGCCCTTGGCCGCCTCGGTCTCTTGGATGACTCCGAGGCCTGGCAGCCACACATGCGTTCCCGCGCCCGACTGCGGACAACGCCGACCCGCTATTTCGTGGACCCCTCGATTGGAACCGCAGCTCTGCATGTCGGCTCGGCTGACCTGTTGCGAGACCTGCCTGCCGCAGGCTATCACTTTGAAGCCTTGGCTATCCGGGATCTGCGCATCTACACCCAAGCCCTGGGTGGGTGTATTGACACCTGGCGCGACGAGAAGGGAAACGAGGTTGACGCTGTCATTGTTATCCCGGACGGTCGATGGGCGGCCGCAGAGATCAAAATGAGCCAACTCGATGTCGACTCTGCGGCCACCAATCTCAAACGCTTCGCGGCACAGATCGATCAGACCCGTCACGGTGCACCCGCCGCCCTGATCGTCATCACCGCAACTGGAGCAGCCGGACAGCGCAGCGATGGAGTGGCAGTAACCCCAATAACCGCGCTTCGCCCCTAGCGAGGCTTGGTCGGCTGCGGTTGGCGACGGCGATGCGGTCCTGACACAACACTGAGGTGATTCAACCCTCAATGTAATCTGTGCTCCCCTTTACAGGAGTCGATGAAGTCTTCTTTCGAACGATCCAGTTCCCGCCTCAGATTCGGTGGCAAGTTCGTCACGCAATAAGATCACCGTCCCGGCGCGGCGCACAGCTTGACCAACGTAGCTGGCGGAGTCGAGATAGTCAGAGCAGGTTTTCGTCGCAGCGAGATCGGTGAGTGCGAGCGTCGAACGGCAGCGGCTGGTCGTGACATCTCAAGCAACGACATCGGCATCGGGCATCCACTTCCCACCTCACCGTCTATATGTTCATTGAGTACGCTCAATAGGGATAAGCCAGTTCTTCTGATACGCTGACAAACACTATTGTGTCTGCGCTCCAGACGACGGATCGCGCGCAACTGGGGTGCAAAACAAGGAGAACAATGGGGAACGAAGAAATAGGATCCGACGCTAACACTAGGCGCGTTGGGCGGTGGGCAGTCACGGTGGGCGTCTTGGGTGCGTTGGGCATCTTGACATTCGCGGCTTTCGTCAATCAGATTGCACATTGGCTCGGAATTCCGACCTGGTGGGGCTACGGCTTGGCTGTGCTGGGAGGGATCATTATTCTGCTGCTCAATTTGGGTGTGCAGAATTTATCGAGGGTGATCTACCGCTGGCTTGTTACCGGATTGCTCACAATCATGGCCATCCAGACGGTGATTGTCTGTCTC
>WREX01000127.1 GCA_009779115.1 Propionibacteriaceae bacterium | reverse complement strand
GCGGGCGATGACCACGAAGGTGTCGGCAAAACCACCATTGGTGATGAAGATCTTCTGGCCGTTGAGCACGAACTCGTCGCCGTCGCGCACGGCAGTTGTCGCCGTGTTGCCGGCATCCGAGCCCGCGTTCGGCTCGGTCAGCCCGAAAGCGCCGACTTTGGCGCCCGAGGCCAAGTCTGGCAGGTATCGTTGTTTTTGTTCCTCGGTCCCGAAGTGCACGATGGGCCACGTGCACAGCGATGAATGCGCTTCCACTAACACTCCCGTGGTGGCGCAACACCGGCTGAGTTCCTCGATGGCGATGCAGTAGCTGACGGTGTCCGCTCCGACACCGCCGTACTCCTGCGGGACGAGCATTCCCAACAAGCCGAGTTCACCGAGTTTGGGGATGGTCTCCAAGGGGGGACGGTGGTTGTGATCGACGTCGGCGGCGATGGGAGCGACCTCAGCCTCGGCAAACTCGCGGACTGATGATCGTGTCAACTGTTGTTCATCTGTCAAGTCAAAAGACATGCTGTATTTCCTTACTGTGACTAGGCAAATTAATTTCCACTGCCTAGTCTATCGGGAGTCTCACGACCACCAGAAAACCCAAGAGACAACGCAAATAGTTTCAACAGATTTAGGTACAACTTGCCTGTTCACGACAGTGCGAATCGGGGATTCATATCCGAGATGAGACACCCCCGACATACCATATAAAGGAACCTGTGAAGTCCCCTGGTAGACGCGATATTGGTCCTGTGAGCCGACCGTGTCGCAGCTCGGTTCCCAGCGGCCCAGAGCATTCTCACACTGCCGGGCGACGCTGTGGAAGCGGTACCAGTGGAGCGCGGGGCTCTTGGTGGGGCGCTAGGACAACCTCCCGAACCGGCGCTCATATTCTTCCGTCAGCAGATCGCGCACATCGGGGTGGGCGATGGCGATCAACCGGCGGCCGCGTTCCCTCAGAGTCTGCCCCCACAGGTGCGCGACTCCGTACTCCGTGACCACACAGTCGACGTCTTCGCGCAAGGTCGAGACCGACGACCCCGGGTCTAGGAAGGGGACGATCTTGGACATGCCCCCCTTGGCGATGGAGGGGATCGCCATGATCGAGCGCCCACCCTTGCTCATGGTCGCGCCACGGACGAAGTCGGCCTGGCCGCCGATGCCCGAGATCTGTCTCAACCCGGCCGAGCTGGACACAACCTGTCCCTGCAGATCGACTTGGACGCAGGAGTTGATGGAGACCATGTTGTCGTTCTGGGCGATCACAAAAGGATCATTGATGTAGTCCACCGGCGCCATGTAGACAGCGGGGTTGTTGTCGACATAGTCGTACAGCTTGCGCGTGCCCATCAAGAAGGTGGCCACGCTGCGACCCTTGTGAAGGCTCTTCCTCGCGTTGGTGATGACGCCGGCTTCGATCAACTCGACCACGCCGTCGGAGAACATCTCGCTATGGATGCCCAGGTCCTTCTTGTGGGTCAAGAAACGCAGGACGGCGTCGGGAATCGCCCCGATGCCCAGCTGCAGGGTGTCACCGTCGTTGACCAGGTTGGCGCAGTATTCGCCGATCTTCATCTCGACCTCACCCAGGGCAGGCGGGGGAAGCTCGACGACCGGTACGTCGACCTCGACGATCGCGTCCAGCTTCGAGACATGAATGGTGCAGTCACCCAGGACGCGGGGCATCTGGGGGTTGATCTGGGCGATGACAACCCTGGCGTTCTCGGCTGCGGCCTCGGAGTAGTCCACCGCCACCCCATAGGAGCAATAACCATGTGCATCGGGGGGAGACAGGTGGAACAAGGCCACCTCAGGCTTGGTCTGGCGCAGCCATTTCGGGTACTGGGAGAAGAAAATCGGGGTCAGGTCGGCCTGGGCCTCATTGACCGCCCGGCGCGTCGAACCGCCGACATAACCGCCATTGTGGCGGAAGTGCGACTCCATCCCCGGATCACAGTAGTGCGCAGGACCCATCGACAAGATGTGTAAGATCTCCACGTCGTGGTAAGCCTCGGCATTGGCGACCATGGCATCGATCAGCACACCGGGGTCGGCACACGCGTGATGGATGATCACTTTGTCGCCGGATCTGATCCGAGAGACCGCCTCCTCGGCGGTCGTGAGGTGGCTGCGGTAATGCGCTTCCCAGTCCATGTAGATGTCCTTCCTTGGAACTCTTCCTTCGTGGCACAAACAACGAACTTTGCACCGAATCCACCGATCCATGGCAGCTCCGCGTCCCCCGATGGGTGCTCGCTACGCAAGCAAACGGTGTATTCAGATGTGATTGGGGTATCAGTTGGTCATCCCCCTCCCTGACAGAGAGTATGTCATGAATAAGGCCGGCATACGTACATTCTCCGTATCATGCCCCCTGGTCAAACGGCCATTAGAATTGATCGGCCCCCATCTGCTGAAGCCGGAGTCGCCAGTTTTTTCGGGTACGACGACCAGGCTCGGGCGTACCGGAGCCGATCCTCTAACCGAGTTCGCGAGCACCCGTTCCAACCCTGTGCACATTCTCCCAAGCGCGTGCACGAAAGAGGTCAAAGCTCCAAATCGAATCCCTGTCATCGGTTGGACGGCCAGGCTACGGTAGACATAAGCACGGTTAGTGACATCACTATTGTGCGAACGGGAATGAAAGGGTTTCGATGAGGAAGCTAACAACAGATGTAGTCGTCATCGGAGGAGGATCGACGGGGATCGGGGTCTTGCGAGACTGTGCGATGCGCGGGTACCGGACCATCCTGGTCGACCGCGCAGACCTGGCCCAGGGAACATCGGGCAGATTCCACGGCCTGCTCCACTCTGGCGGCCGCTACGTCGTCTCCGACCCGGAATCCGCGAGGGAATGCGCTCAGGAGAATGCCATCTTGACGCGCATCCAACCCGACGCCGTCGAATGCACAGGCGGGCTGTTCGTCGTCACTGAAAAGGACGATCCGGAATTCGGCGACAAGTTCCTGGCTGGGGCAGGAGCGACCCAGGTGCCGGTTGAAGAGATCAGCGTCAGCCGTGCTCTAGCGCGCGAACCGCGCCTCAACCCCACGATCACCAGGGCTTTCTCCGTCCAGGACGGCACGGTGGACGGCTGGCAACTCGCCTGGACCGCCACCCAATCCGCAGCCCAGTACGGCGGGCAGGCCCTGACGTACCACAAGGTCACCCAGGTGCACCATGCCAATGGAGCGGTCACCGGCGTCAGCTGCACCGACTTGAAAACCGGCGAGGAGGTCCACATCGAGTGTTCCTTCGTGCTGAACTGCGCCGGGCCCTGGGCGGGCCAGATCACCCACATGGCGGGGTTGCCGCCGGTGGCCGTCGTGCCGGGGCGCGGGATCATGATCGCCATGAGCCACAGGATCGTCAACACTGTCATCAACCGTTGCATCTACCCGGCTGACGGAGACATCCTCGTCCCCGTCCACACGGTGTGCATCATCGGCACCACCGATGTCAAAGTGGCCGACCCGGACCACCTGGAAATCCCCCGCGAAGAGGTCCAGCAGATGCTCGACTCCGGTGAGGAGCTGATCCCGGGCTTCCGCCAGGCCAGGGCGCTGCACGCCTGGGCAGGGGCCCGGCCACTGATCCAGGACGACCGCGTCGCGGCTTCCGACACCCGACACATGAGCCGTGGGATGGCGGTGATCGACCATTCCGACCGCGACAACCTCAAGGGTCTGATCACCATTGGCGGAGGCAAGCTGACCACGTACCGCCTCATGGCCGAGCACATCGTCAACGCCATGGAAGAACAACTGGGGACCAGTCACCCGTGCCGTACTGCCGAAGAAATCTGCCCCGGCAACGAACCTGGTCACAACTACATGATCACCCACCGGCTGAAGGACCGGGAGGCCGACCGGATGAAATCGCCCATCATCTGCGAGTGCGAGTTGATGAACCGCGAGATGTTCACCACCTTGCTCAAGGAGCATCCGCAGGCCAGCTTCGACGACCTGCGCAGGCAGCTACGCGTCGGCATGGGTCCTTGTCAGGGCGGTTTCTGCTCCTCACGCGTGGCGGGGATCGCGCATGAAGAAGGGGTGATCGACGCCGCCCGTGCCACAGGATTGCTGAAGCTGTTCCTGGAGCACCGCTGGATCGGTGTGTGGCCGATCTTGCACTCAGACCAAGTCCGCCAAGTCGCCTTGGACGACTGGATGCTCCACGGAACCCTGGACATCAGCCACGTACCCTCCCCTGCCCAGGTGGAGACCGACCCCGTCGACCAGGTTCTCACCGCAGACGACCCGCCGATGGCGACACGAAAACCTGTGTCCACGATGACCGCGTCGCATGGCGTCATGGGCCAGCAACGACGAACCGCACTCAGCAGACCGGAGGAGACGAGATGACCGACACCGTGGTGATCGGCTCTGGCCTGGCTGGACTGGTGGCCGCCATCCGCCTGGCTCTCAGTGACCAGCAGGTGACGTTGCTCACCTTCGGCATGGGCGGAACCCAACTCGGCCAGGGCACCATCGACGTGCTCGGCTACACGAGCGACGACCCCGACGACCCGAGCGTGCATTGGCCCTTCGACGAGCTTCCCCGGTACGCCGGCGCGCATCCCCGCCATCCGTACGCCCGCCTGTCGGCCGATCAGGTCCGCCGGGCAGTCGACTGGGTGGCGACTTTAGTGCCTGACCTGCTGGTTCCTGGTGATGGGCGCAACCACGTCGTCCCGACCGCCGTGGGAGCCATGCGCCCGACCTACCTCGTCCAGCCGTCGATGGTGTGGCCAGACCCCGCCAGCGTGGCAGTGGTCGGACCGCGCCAGATCAAGGACTTCTACCCCGAAATGACCGCCGCCAACCTGGAGAAGACAGCCGAGGTGACTGCGAAGGGGTACCACATCGACCTTCCCGCCCGGCAAGGTGAGGCTGAGTCCTCTCCCGTGGTCTATGCCACCGCTCTCGACAACCACCAATTCAGGACAGGATTCGCCACTGAGGTGGCCCGGGTCATCGGCGACGAGGAGGCAGTCTGCCTGCCCGCGATCCTGGGCCTGCAAGCCGACACGTACCAGAAGATTGAACAACTCATCGGCCGCCCGGTCGTCGAGACCCTGCTGCCGCCGCCGTCCATCCCCGGCATGCGGTTGAACGAAGCCCTGTTGGCCATCGCCAAAGAAGCCGGAGTACGCCTGATCACCGGATCCAAGGTGGTGGGCTTCGAGGCAGCCTCGGGCCGGATCACCGCTGTCACCCTGCGCCAAGCAGGCCGCGACCAGGCCTACCCCGCGGACTCGTTCGTTTACGCGGGCGGCGGCTTCGAATCGGGGTCGCTGACCATGGATTCGTACGGCGAAGTGACCGAGACCCTGTTCGGACTGCCCCTGCCCGGCGCCGACCAACCCAGGCTTATCACCGGGAATTACTGGAAGGATCAGAAGCTGTTCAGCCTCGGCGTGGATGTGGACAAGACCATGCGGCCGGTCGACGCGACCGGCCAGGCCATCTACAACAATCTGTACGCCATCGGGGGCTTGTTGGCCGGTGCGATCCGGTGGACAGAGAAGTCTGGCGATGCCATCGCCGTGGCCAGCGCCGTGCAAGCCAGCGACTCCATTGTGGGAAAGGAAACCAATGTTTGAGACCACGTCCCATGAGCACAACCTGATGGCCCGGGCGAGCCTGGACCAGTGCCTGAAGTGCACGATCTGCGAGACCCAGTGCCCGGTCATGGCTGT
>WREX01000126.1 GCA_009779115.1 Propionibacteriaceae bacterium | reverse complement strand
GCGCAAATGCGCGTCGAAGAAGGCCAGGACCTTGTTCCACGAATCCATGGCCTGGACCGGGCGGTAGGACTCGGCGGCATAGTTCCACATGGCGTGTCCGGCGCCGTCATAGCGGTGGAAGACATAATCCTTGCCATGCTTCTTCAGTTCGGCTTCATGGAGGTCGACCTGGTCGGGAGTGGGGAACTTGTCATCGTTGCCGAAAATACCCAGCAACGGGCAACTCAACTGGCTCGTCAGGTCGATGGGAGCCACAGGGCGCTGCGGGCACAGATCGGCCTCGTCCATGACCACCATGCCGCCCCAGCATTCGACGGCCGCGTCGAAACCCTCGACCTGACAGGCGGCCAGGAAGGCGTGACGCCCGCCGGAGCACATGCCAATCACCCCGGCCAGGCCGTTTGAGTACGGCTGGGAGGTCAGGTAGTCCAAGGCGCCTTCGCAGTCACCCATGACGGATGCGTCGGGCACGCCCCCGGCCTCCCGAGTCACTTTGGCGATTTCGAACGGCTGCCCGTGACCGAAGCGCTGGTAGATATTCGGGCAGATGACCGCGTAACCGTGTTGGGTGAACCGGCGGGCCACTTCACGGTTCAGTTCGTCCCAGCCCGGCATGTGCGAGATCAGGACGATCCCCGGATAAGGGCCTGGGCCCAACGGTCGGGAGAAATAAGCCTGGATGGGGTCCTGCTGATAACCGTGAATGGTCACTGTTTCAGCCAACATTGCTTCGTAGGCGTTGGTTTGTAGGTCATTCCACATGATCGTCCTCCTTCACGTCGCTCCCGGCTGTCAGCAGCCGAAGCGCTCGGGGTGGCCCAGGTTTTTTCGATACCGGCCAAGTCGACTCAACTATAGCCCGTCACCGATCGCTGGCGTTGCGAGCGACACTGTGGGGGTGCGATGGGTCGGCGGGTGGCGTGAGGGCAGACTGGACGTCTGTGGAGCGGTGACCGGTGGGCCAGCGTGCCGGCACAGGGTCGCGTAGTAGCCATGGATCGGTGCATCCGGGCTAAGATAAACCCGATACTGGCGCGATTCCCAGGGGGCGAGTGATGACTAGTACGGATAATGTGGCCCCGGTCCGCTTGGGTACCCGCGGCTCCCGGTTGGCGGTGGCCCAGGCCGGCGATGTCGCGCGGATCCTGGAAGCTGAAACCGGGGTGGCCTCGGACTTGATCCGGGTACGAGTCGAAGGCGACGACCAGAGCGTACCCCTGGACCGTCCATCCCGGCCCGGCCTGTTCACGTCGGCTTTGCGCGACGCCTTGCTGGGCGGTGAGGTCGATTACGTGGTGCATTCCTTCAAGGACCTGCCGTCCGAGCCCTGTCCCGGACTGGTGATGGCGGCGATCCCCATACGAGCCAATCCCCTTGATGTTCTCGTGGGCCCTTTTGCCGGATTGTCGGCGATCCCCGCTGGGTCAACAGTCGGGACATCCTCTCCGCGTCGGCAAGCAGCATTGTCAAGACTGAGATCCGACTTGAACGTGGTCGCGATCCGCGGCAACGTGGACACCCGGTTGCGCAAGGTTGCCGATGGCACCCTGGCGGCAGCCGTGATGGCAGCCGCCGGTCTGGATCGGTCGGGGTTGCTGGATCCGGCCTGGCCGGTCTTCGACCCGTCTCAGATGCTGCCCGCACCCGCTCAGGGCGCCCTGGCGATCGAGTGCCGGGATGGTGACCCTCTCGCCGATGTCCTGGCACGGTTGGACCATCGCCGTACCCGATTGGCTGTCAAGGCTGAACGAGCGGTCCTGACCGGAGTCGACGCAGCGTGCACAACAGCGATCGGCGCTCTGGCGACCTGGGACGGCGACGTACTCACCTTGGCCGCTGAATTAAGTGATCACAAGGCAGTTCAGTACGCCCGGGTCGTTCGGCAGGCGGAGATCCCCGGAGCCGACGACGAGGACGACCAGTCACGGGAGAGCGTCGCCAGCCAAGCGGTCACCATTCTTGGCCTTCTGGTGGCTGAAGAACTTCTGGCCCACGAGGAGACGGTGCCCGCACCCGTGGTGGCAATGCCCGTATCTGCGGCAACGACCCCCGTACCCGTGGTGGCTGTGGTGTCACCCGCAGCCGACGAGCCTGGCGATCCGGTTCTCATCCGTGCCTACAATGGCGAGCGAACTGCCCGCCGCCCGGTCTGGTTCATGCGCCAGGCCGGTCGGTCTCTGCCCGAATTCCGGGCGGCGCGCGAGGGCATTCCGATGTTGGAATCTTGTCTCAACCCCGATCTGGCCGCGGAGTTGACCTGTCAGCCAGTACGCCGGCACAACGTGGATGCCGCCATTTTCTTCTCCGACATCATGGTTCCGGCCCGGCTGGCAGGAGTCGAGGTGGAGATCGTGCAGGGACGCGGTCCCGTTCTGGCCCATCCGGTGCGCAGTGCCTCGGATGTCGACGCCCTGCCGGAACTGACTCCCGATGACCTGGCTCCCATCGCCGAGGGCGTGGCCGCCGCGGTGGCACAGTTGGGGACCACACCCTTGATCGGGTTCGCCGGTGCCCCGTTCACCGTCGCGTCGTACCTTGTCGAAGGCGGTCCGTCGCGCAGTTTCCCGCACACCAAGGCGCTCATGGCCGAGGATGAGGACAGTTGGCACAAACTGGCTGACTGGGTTGCTGACACGGCCGTCGCCTTCCTGCTGGCCCAAATCGACGCCGGGGTCCAGGCGGTGCAGTTGTTTGATTCCTGGGTGGGCGCTTTGGGTGCGAACCAGTACCGCCGTTATGCCGCCCGGCATTCCGCGTCGGTTTTCGACCAGGTCGCCGCGGTCAGCTCAGTCCCGCGGATTCATTTCGGCACCCGCACTTCCCACTTGCTGCCCGACATGCTTGCCGCTGGGGCCACCGTCATGGGCGTGGATTCCGCCACCAGGCTGGACCAGGCCGAGACTATGTTGGGAGGACATGTGCCCCTGCAAGGCAATATCGACCCTGACAAGCTCTCGGGGCCCTGGGAGGATCTGACCGAGCATGTCAGGATGGTGCTGGCCACCGGCCAATCAGCCCCTGGACACGTGGTCAATCTGGGACACGGAGTTCCGCCGGAGACCGACGCCGACCGGCTGACCCGGTTGGTCGAATTCATTCACTCCATCCCGGACCAGCAGGCTGTGGCGTGACCACCGCGCCGGTTCCGCTGTGGCGTGTCCTCGCGCATACCCGGCGTGACACAGCTTTGGCCCAAGCGGTCTTGTCCGCCGGGGGAGTGCTGGACGAAGCCACATTGATCGTACGCCAAGAATTGCCTCCGGCTCAGGTGCTCGCCGAGATGAAACGGGCTGGTCGCGTTGACTGGGTCGTTGTCAGTTCACCCTTCACCGTGGCCGCCATGCAACAGGCGGGCATCGACCTGGCACACTGGCTGGAGCATGGGGCCAAACTGGCGGCCGTGGGCAGTGCGAGCGCCACCGCATTGGAAGAAGCCGGGCTGACAGTGGACCTCGTACCGCAGGGAAAAGTCTCCGGTGGTGAAGCTCTGGCCGAGGCTTTTCCACCAGGTACGGGCACAGTGTTGTTGCCAGGTGCGGCAGAACTCGCAGGCACGCTGCAACCCGGTTTGGAAGCCAAGGGTTGGACCCTCACCACAGTGGCGACCTATGCCACCACAGCAGCTTCAAGCATCGACGCGATCATCGCAAGTCGGTGGCACGAGGGCGAATATATCGCTTTCATTGCCACCGCTCCATCGACAGTACGCGCTGCCGCGACACTCTTGGGACCGACGATCCGGGTGGTGGCCATCGGCCGGTCATCGGCCACGGCAGCGCAGACCTGCGGATTCCCACTGGTCATTCAGGCCGGCTCGGCCGACCCGGAAGATATCGTCGCGGCTATTCTTAAACCGCGTTAATTTCAGAGTGCGTTGACCGCAGCCGCCGCCTGGTCATAATCCGGCTCTTCGCCGATCTCGGGCGACAGGTGCGAGTAGACGACCTTGCCGGACGCATCGGCGATGACCACGGCCCGGGCGAACAGTCCGCGCAGCGGGCCATCGACCAACGACACTCCGAAGGCCTGTCCGAAGTCGGAGCGGAAACCTGACGCGCTGATGACATTGTCGATACCTTCGGCTCCGCAGAAGCGGCCGAGTGCGAAGGGGAGGTCCTGCGAGGTGCAGATCACGGTCGTGTTCGGCCATGATGCTGTCAGTTCGTTGAACCGGCGTACTGACATGGCGCACACGCTGGTGTCCACGCTCGGGAAGATATTGAGAACGATCGTCCGTCCCGGGAAACTGTCATTGGTGATGTCAGCCAGGTCGGTTCCGGTCAGAGTGAACCGGGGAAGGGGTGCGCCCACGGGGGGCAGGTCACCGATGGTATGGACAGGGTCGTTGCTGAATTTTGTTAATGCCATGCCTTAATGCTGTCTCAGATCGTGCCGGGGCGTCAACCACAGCAACGAGCGTGCCGAGGAATGAGATGACGGATTCTGGACAGGTGCGTCAGCCTCCCAGGTACCTCAGTACGGCCAGGACCCGGCGGTGGTCGTCGGGGGAGTTGACAAGGTCTAATTTGGTGAAGATCGACGCGATGTGTTTTTCGACTGCCCCCAGAGTAATGACCAGACTAGAGGCGATCGCGGCGTTGGAGCGTCCCTGGGCCATGAGGCAGAGGACCTCGGTTTCGCGGGCAGATAACTGGTCCAATCCAGTACGGCCTGCCGCCAGTTGGGCGATGACCTCGGAGTCGACCATCGTGCCTGAGTGGGAAATGACATCCAGGGCGGTGGCGATCATGGACAAGTCCTGCACCCGGTCTTTCAACAGATAGCCGACCCCGCCTCGTCCGTCGCGCAGCAGGTCGCGGGCAGCCTCCACATGGACCCACTGGGACAACACCAGTAGGCCAATTTCCGGATAGGCTGCCCGGATGGCCACAGCGGCCCTCAGCCCGTCGTCCGTGTGGGTCGGCGGCATGCGCACATCCGTGATCACCACGTTGGGCCGGTGCTCATCGACAGCGTCCAGCAAGCCAGGTGCATCACCGACCGCGGCGACGACCTCATGACCCAGTTCGGCAAACAGACGGATCAGCCCTTCGCGCAGGAGGACACTGTCCTCAGCCACCACCACTTTCATAGGTACCCATTCCTCTCACCTCAAATCTTGCCGCATTGGCAGGATAGCAGTGAGAGTCGTTCCCGGTGCTCCTGTCACGGTCAGGTGGCCGTCGAGTGCGGCGACGCGGTCGGCCAGTCCAGCCAGACCATGCCCGGGCACCGAGACTGCCCCTCCGATCCCGTCGTCGCTGATCTTCACGACGAGGTGGTTGTCGCCGTCCGGTGTCACGCTCACGGCCACGTGGGAGGCTGACGAATGTTTGACCGCATTAGCCAAGGCCTCACACGTGACATAGTAGGCGGCTATTGCCGTCGCCTGCGGCGGTTCCTGGCTGAGGTCGTACTGCAAACGCACGGGCATCGGGCAATGGGCGGACGCTTCCAGCAATGCAGCTTTCAGGCCCCTCTCGGCCAGTACGGGCGGTGCGATGCTGCGTGACAAGGCCCTCAGTTCGGCGATGACTGTCTCGGTCAGGTGCCGGGCGCCCTGAAGCAGGCTTATGGCCGAGGCCATGTCACCTTTGGAGAGCCGGCGCTCGCAAGCGGACAGGTCCATGCCCAGCCGGATCAGTGTCTGTTGTGGGCCGTCGTGCAGGTCGCGTTCCAGGCGGCGAAGGGCGTTG
>WREX01000125.1 GCA_009779115.1 Propionibacteriaceae bacterium | reverse complement strand
CACACCCCAGGAGATGTCGTGGCTGAACGACCCCGATCCGTCCTTCGTCGTCACTCCTTGGGAGCCGGCTCTGAACCGTCCGCCCGTCCTCGAAGCCGGCTGGTTCCGCGGACCGGTGGCCACGGACGCCTCTGCCGTCGGTCGGATGATTCCGCAGCCGACAGTGTGCGACGCCCTTGGTCACATCGCCCTGGTCGACGATCTGCTCGGTGACGGTTTCGTGCTCTTGGGCGCGAACGTCAATCCCGCCAGCACCCTGACGCCCGAGCAGAAGAAGGGCTGGGACGCCATGAAGGCGAAGTACATCGCCATCCGCCCACAGAACACGTACAGCGAGGATGTCTCGGACATCATCGACCTGGACGGCAAGATTCTGGCCTGGATGGAGAGGTACGGCGTCAAGGTCATCGCAGTACGCCCGGACAAGTTCGTTGCCGCCGCTGACGTCAGCGGCATCGGAGTTCCGGACCTGTGATCGACACTTGAATCACTGATCGTCAGGCACGGCTCCACACGGATGCCAGGCCACAGAATCGGTGATTCATCACACGTAGAAAGGGCCGTCCCCACAATGGGGGCGGCCCTTTCGTTCGTCCAAGACTCGATGTTGTCAGTCGTGTCTCAAAGTGGCCCGGGCCAACTCGGTGTACAGCGGGTGCCCGCCCACGCCCGCGCCCAGGTCGGAGCGAAACAGGCTGATCTGCTCAACAGTCCACGCCGGACCTCGATAGACCGACAACGCGGCCATCGCATCGGCCAGTCGTGCCTGGCGACCGGCACGAGACACTGTCACATGGAAGCGGTTTTGAGCGTGTTGGGCGGCCGTTGCATAGGTCTGCCGTACTGTCTGGGCCAAGGGACCCAAGGCTGCGGTGGGGTCACTCACGCCGACCCAGCACACGTCGTGGTGGAAAACCCCGGCACCGGCCAGATTGATCTCAAAAGCGGTGGTCCCAGCCGCCGCAGCCTCGACCTGTTCCAAGAGTTGATCGAGCATCCCCTCGGGCTGCTCCCCGTAGAAAGCCAGGGTGACATGCCAATTCACACTGGGCCCCCACGGATTGCGGGAGGCAGACGGTGTGACCATGGCGAGCGCGCTGGCCAGGTGATCACGCACATTCTCCGGCAGGGTGATCGCGGCGAAAACTCTCACTCCTCCATGGTGCCGCGTCGGCGCCAGCATCGCCAGTCAGCAATCCCCATGTGTCATCATCCAACCTTTGGGAACGATCATTCCCACCACTTTCCCAAAAGGCGGACCCTGTCTAGCACTGTGCTCACGAGGATGACCAACCGTATTTCTGGACGGTGACAGGTCCCACGCCGGGAATGTACAAAGTAGTACGCCACGTCGATGAGACACCACTCACAACTTCGGAGGAACCCAGGCTTTTCGGTTCGCACTCACACCACAGGAGAAATGATGCCGACCCTAACGATGTCACCCCCGGACCGAACAACCCAGCACAGAACCACCACGAGAAGGCTAACGGGAAGGCGTGCTCCCGACGAGGCTGCCAATCCAGAGTGGGTGCTCGCAGCCCCCTTTCGGGCCCACGTCACTCATCTGATGGAGACGGCCCAAGTGCCATGGCCCATTGTCGCTTATCAGGCTGGAGTTCCCCTGGCCACACTGCGTACCCTGCTGTTCGGACGCCATGGGAAAGCGCGCATCAAGATCACCCACCAAGCCGCCACCCAACTGATTGATGTGCGGACCGAAGACCTTCGTTGGATGCGACACTCACAAATCAGCGCCGAACGGACCGGCACACGGATTCGCTTGCTGAGAAGCCGTCATATGTCCTGGGAACAGATCGCAGAATTCCTGGACATCGACATATCCTTCTGCCAGTCCCTGGCCCGCAACGAGCGGACCTGTTGTTCGGTCATGGTCGACATCTTGGCCCAATCGGCCTGTGAGACCATCGGCTTGAGCCGCTGGGACGACATCGACGCGCAGTGATGGAAGGTGAGTCCGACTGCGCCCATAGCTGCGCAGGTCGATCGTCGGGCAGCCGTCAGGCGGCTTCGTCCTCGTCCACGAAAACCAAGTCCTCGACTTGCTTGGGCAGTGTCAGCGGATCGATGGGGTACGGGTGAATCGCCTCGGCACGCGACCACGTGGCCAACCATGAATCGGCGGCGCGCGCGATCAGCAGAAGAATGGGCGGGCAGGGATCGTACTCGTCGCGGATCTGCTTGGCCAAGCCCATCCCGCCAGACGGGGAAGCCTCACCATCGAAGATACAGCAGTCAATGTCACCTGCATCCAGTTGCTTGAGCACCTCCGCCTGGGTGGCCGCCTCACGAATGAGAAGCTCCAGTCCGCCCAGAGTCACCCCGAGGGCGTCGCGCACATCTGCTCGCACGGTGCGATTGTTCGAATAGACCAGTACGACAACCTGCATACTCACTCCTTGTCAGAGGTACTCCGCCACCGGGCTGTCGCTTGAGGCAGTCAAGACTTCGGCACCATCATCACACGCCCCGACCATCACCGGAGCACCACTCCATCATAGCGAAATGCGCACGGCCCCAGATATACTGACGGCAGACACGGGAGCCCCACAAGGGCTGAGAGGAAGGCGCCAAGCCTTCGACCGCACGAACCTGATCTGGGTCATACCAGCGAGAGGGATGTTCTCAGGCGATCGCCACCCGTGCCCCATATCAGAAAGGGCACACATGTCATCATCACCGACCGGCCGCTTCACGTGGCGCATTGTCGACGTCGTCGTAGCCGCCGTCCTCGGCATCGCTGTCGGAATCGTCTTTTTCGCCTGGGATTTCGTCGGAGGGGCGGGCGGTAACGTCTTGAAACTCATCTTCCCACCGCTGTCGGGTCTCCTCGGAGGACTGTGGCTTCTGGGCGGTGTCCTCGGCGGACTGATCATTCGCAAACCTGGCGCCGCGCTCTTCGTGGAGTTCGTCGCCGCTCTGGCCACCGCGCTCATTGGAAACCAATGGGGAATGTCCGTCCTGATCAGCGGACTGCTCCAAGGGTTGGGTGCGGAACTGGTCTTCGCTGTGTTCCTCTACCGGGTGTGGAAGCTCCCGGTCGCGATCCTTGCCGGAGCAGCAGCCGGGGCCTTCGAGTGGGTTTACGAGATCTTCCAGTGGTACGCCGGGTGGCCGACACTGTACAAACCCTTCTACCTGGTCTTCCTGGCCATCTCGGGAGCCATCCTGGCCGGCCTCCTCGGTTGGCTGATCCAGCGCGGCCTCGCCAGCACGGGAGCCCTCGACCGCTTCGAATCAGGCCGTCAGACACGAAAACTCGTATGACCTCCGCGACAGCACCAACCACCACACCCCGGGCACCCGCGGGACAAGAGATGGCAGGCGCCACCGCCACGCTGTCTCCAGGTGCCACGGTGAGCGCTGACAACTGGGGGTGGCGGCACGCCGGACGCCGGGCTTGGGCAGTACGCCACCTCACCTTCCGTATCGACCCGGGTGAACGGGTGTTACTGCTGGGCCCATCGGGGGCGGGCAAGTCCACCGTGCTGTCTGCCCTGGCTGGAATCCTGGGCACTGCCGATGAGGGTGAGGAGGAAGGGACCCTGACCGTCTCGGGCACACGCACCAGCGCGTTGACAGGTCATGCCGCCTTGATGATGCAGGATCCCGAATCACAGATCGTCATGGCGCGGGTGGGTGACGATGTGGCTTTCGGCTGCGAGAACATGGGTGTGCCCCCAGCCGAGATCTGGCCCCGGGTGCGTGACGCCCTCGTGGGTGTCGGGCTATTCGGGGTACCCCTGGACCACCCCACCAACCACCTCTCAGGTGGTGAGCAACAACGCTTAGTGCTAGCCGGAGCCCTGGCCATGGGAGCGGGCCTCTTGCTCTTGGACGAGCCGACCGCCAACCTCGATTGGCCCGGTGTCAGCCAGGTACGCGACACTGTGGAACAACTGGTCGCCGACAGATCCCACACCCTCGTTGTCGTCGAACACCACTGCGAAGTCTGGGCACCCCTGGTCGACCGAGTCATCGTCCTAGCCGGGAACCAGATCGTTGCCGACGATTCTCCCGACCAAGTCTTCTCCACCCTGGGCCCCGACCTGGCCGCCATGGGAGTCTGGGTCCCCGGCCATCACACCCAAAGACGCGTCACTCGGTTCGTCCCCGATCCTCGCACCACACGCCAGGAGTCATCCGTCCATGACTCCACCACTATCCATCCGTCCCAACACTCACCAGTGGAACACCTGGCGTCCACTTCGATCGAGTGCCCCACCGCACTCCAGACGGCCAAACCAGCATCAGGGCGCGGGCGGGACAGCAAGGAGCACGGGACCTGCGAAGACCCGAGCACCACACTGACGCCCATCATCACGACCCATGACTTGAGCATTGGGTACCAGGAGACGACCATTCGTACTAGTCTCAACTTCTCTATCCCGGCGGCAATGTCCACTGTCATCACCGGGCCCAATGGGTCGGGGAAAACAACATTGGCTTTGACATTGGCCGGGCTCCTCGCACCACTGAGCGGGACAGTCGACGTCGCGGAGGCTCTGAGCCCTGCCGGGCGCCCCCATCCGCACACCTGGACATCGAAAGAACTCGTGCCCCGGATCGCGACGGTGTTCCAGTCCCCTGACCATCAGTTCGTCACGAGTACTGTTTTCGACGAGGTCGCCGTGGGGCTGCGGATCACCAAGCACCCATCAGAGGTGGTGAACCAGGAAGTGACCCGCGTCCTCGACCTCCTCCACCTCGACCATCTCGCCAAGGCCCATCCTCTCACCTTGTCAGGAGGGGAAAAACGACGCCTGTCCGTCGCCACGGCACTGGTCAGCAACCCGAAAGTGATCATCCTCGACGAGCCCACCTTCGGCCAAGACCTGCTGACCTGGACGAGTTTGGTCGACCTGATCCGCCTCCTGGCAGACCAGGGCACGACGATCATCTCCGTCACCCACGACCAGGAGTACGCCCACGCCCTCGGCGATCATCACATCGACATGGCGGCCCTGACATGAGCACCCAAGAACACTGGACAAGCGGCACATCCCCCGCCACCACTGGTTCCTGGTTCGACCGGATCAACCCTGTGACCCGGGTCGGCGGCGCCCTCATCTTGTCCTTTCCGTTGCTTATCACGCTGGACTGGGTCAGTGCCACGACAGTGGTGGTTCTGGAAATCGTCGTGTGGCTCGGTTTGCACTGGCGGACTTTCGCACGTCATGCTCGTACCCTGGTGATTCGCTGCGTCCCGTTCCTGTTGGCCGCCGCTCTCGCGGGAGTGTCGATGTCCCTGTACGGCCGCCCCGGGGGCCGGACGTACTTTTCTTGGGGGCTGATTGAAGTCAGCGAGCAGTCGCTCAGCTTTGGGGCTGCCGTTGCCGCACGGGTCATCGCCCTCGGGTTGGCCGCCATCCTCTCGCTGTCCGACATCGACCCGACGGATATGGCCGACGGACTGGCCCAGGTCTGGCATTTTCCAGTACGTTTCGTGCTCGGCACCTTGGCCGCAGTGCGGCTGACTTCACGTCTGAGAGCCGATTGGAAGTCAATGGAACTGGCACGGCGCGCACGAGGGCTCGGTGATGGCGGCCCCCGCCGTTTCGCGACCCTGTCCTTCGCCCTCCTGGTCAGCGCCATCCGTCGAGGATCCACGCTGGCCACGGCCATGGAAGTCCGGGGATTCGGGAGCGGCCCGCGGACATGGGCCCGTTCCTCAACAGTCAGCCCCGCCGACTTCGT
>WREX01000124.1 GCA_009779115.1 Propionibacteriaceae bacterium | reverse complement strand
GGTGCCGGGGGAGAGGGTTTGGCCGGGGACGGGGAATTCGGTGTCGGTTCCGGTGTGGATGAGGATGCGGTAGGCGGTTCCCCAGGCAATGTCGGGGAGGGTGATGTCGATGGGGTCGGGGCCAGCGTACATCCAGAGGATGAAGACTTCGTCGGCGGTGGAGGAGTACATGCCGAGCAGTTTGCGGCCAGGGTCGTGCCAGTCGGAATCACCCATCTCTCCGGTTGTGCCGTTGAGCCAGGCCAGGCAGGGACGGCCGAGCGAGTGTCCGTCGGCGTCGAGGACAGGCTCGTGGTGCACGAAGGTGCTGGGGGCCAGCCCCGGATGGGCGGCGCGAATGCCCGTCAGGTTGCCGACGAAGGTGGTCATCTCATCCCAGGTGTCTTCTTCAGCCCACGATGCCCAGGAGATAGGCGTGTCCTGACAGTACGCGTTGTTGTTGCCTTGTTGGCTGCGCCCGAATTCGTCGCCGGCAGTGATCATCGGGGTGCCGTGGGCGAAGACGAGCGTCATGAGGAAGTTGCGGACCTGGCGTTGCCTCAAGGCGATGATCGTCTCATCGTCGGTCTCGCCTTCGGCCCCGCAATTCCAGGAACGGTTGTCGTCGCTGCCGTCGCGGTTGTTCTCGTTGTTGTCGAGATTGTGTTTGCCCTGGTACGTCACCAGGTCGCGCAGGGTGAAACCGTCGTGGGCCGTCACGAAGTTGACCGAATCGGTCACCGGACGCCCGTCGTGCTCGAACAGGTCCGGGGAACCACACATCCGTGTGGCCAGGTCCTGCACCCCGGCGGTGCCACCGCGCCAGAAGTCGCGCATGTAGTCGCGGAACTGCCCATTCCACTCGCCCCAGCCGACACCCCAGGCGCCCAGTTGGTAGCCGTACGGGCCGATGTCCCACGGTTCGGCGATCATGGTCACACCGCTCAAAACGGGGTCCGACGCCAGTGCCTTCTTGAACGGATGCTCGTGGTCGACGTAATGCTGCTTGTCACGGATCAGTGTGGTGGCCAGGTCGAAGCGGAAACCGTCGACGCCCATCTCGGTGACCCAATAACGCAAGGAATCCACAATCATCCTCAACACCCCCGGCTGGGCGGTGTCCACCGAGTTGCCGCAACCGGTGACGTCGTAGTCGTCGTACATATTCTGTGTCAGCCGGTAGTAGCCAGCGTGGTCGATCCCCCGGAAAGCCAGGGTCGGGCCCTCATGGTTGCCCTCACCTGTGTGGTTATAAACCACGTCGAGAATGACTTCGACCCCCGCTTTGTGCAGGGCAGAGACCATGTCCTTGAACTCGTCGACCTGCTCGCCCATTGTTCCCACGGAAGCGTAGGCGGCATGCGGGGCGAAGAAACCCATGGTGTTGTAGCCCCAATAGTTGGACAGTCCAGCCCGGATGATGAAAGGCTCGGAAACAAAGTGCTGAACAGGCAGCAATTCCACGGTCGTGACCCCGATACCTGTCAGATGATCGATGATCGCCGGGTAGGCCAAGCCTGCGAATGTGCCCCGCAGATGTTCGGGAACCTGGGGATGCCTCAATGTGTAGCCCTTGACATGGGTTTCCAGGATGACCCGTTCCCGCGCTGCGACGGATCGTTCCAGTGGCACCGGCGCCGGGCTCGGCTCGACAACCACCGAGATCGGGACGGCATGGGATGAATCGCTGGTGTCCGGTAAGTAGTCCGATTCCGAGGTGTGGTCGTGGATCGGACCGGAATAGTCGACCCCGCCGGTGATGGCCCGTGCGTACGGATCAAGCAGCAGACGGGCCGGATTGAAACGCTGGCCGGTCTTGGGCTCCCACATCCCGTGGACCCGGAACCCGTACATCTGTCCCACACCGACACCGGGGACGTGGACGCTCCAGACCCCGCCGTCGCCCAGAGCCATATCGCGGTTGGACTGTTCGCGATCCCTAGAGACCAGGGCCACTTCCACCCGTGTCGCACGCGGAGCCCAGAGGGCAAATGTCACCCCATCAGCGTCCAAGGTCGCTCCCAGCCGGGCATCATCGGATGGAGCTGGCAGGTCAGGCTGAGTCATAGGTGATCCTCTTCGTACTATCACCACCATACTCGATTTCTTCTTATAGCCGTCGAGGGGCCATGGCCGGCAACCTGCGAATTGAGAATGCCTGGACTAGGCATTCCTGGTCTGAACCGGGTTGAATAGACAGGTGAGTATTGATCCTCCCACCCGCCACCGGCAGTTGTGTGCCCTGCTCAACCAGTATCGCTGGGAGTACTACGTCATGGATGCCCCGAGTGTTCCCGATGCAGATTTCGACGTCTTGATGCGCGAGTTGGAAGCGATCGAAACCGACCATCCCGACCTGGTCACCCTGGATTCCCCGTCTCAGCAGGTCGGCCCACCCGCGGACACCAGTTTCACCTCGGTGACCCATCCGTCGGTGATGTTGAGTCTGGACAACGCTTTTAGCGTCGATGAGGTACGAGCCTGGCATGCCCGTGTCGTGTCGCTGGTGGGTTCAGATGCCCTCGACGAGTCCGGGTACATGTGCGAGATGAAGATTGATGGGCTGGCCGTGGATCTGGTGTACGTCGACTCAGTGCTGACAAGGGCCGCCACTCGTGGAGACGGTCGTGTGGGGGAGGACGTGACCGCGAACGTCCGTACCATCTCCGCCATTCCTGCCCGCTTGTCGGCTTCTGTTCCAGGCCTGCTGGAAGTTCGTGGCGAGGTCTTCCTCCCGCTGGCCGAGTTCGCCGACCTCAACGACGCCCTCATCGACGATGGCAAGAGACCTTTCGCCAATCCGCGCAACGCGGCCGCCGGGTCGCTGCGCCTGAAAGATCCCCGTGTGACGCAGACGCGATCGCTGTCTTTCCTCTGCCACGGCATCGGAGTCTGTGAGGATGCGGAGATCGCCAGTTTGAGCCAGGCGTACGACCACCTAGCGACGTGGGGCCTGCCCACTTCCGACCGGGCACGATTGGTCCACAGTCTGGACGAGGTCACGGCCTACATCGCCGACATTGGGGAACGCCGCCATGGTTTGAGTCACGAGATCGACGGGGCCGTGGTCAAGGTCGACCAGATATCCGTCCAGCGCCGTTTGGGAGCAACAGTACGGGCCCCCCGCTGGGCGATCGCGTACAAATTCCCACCGGTGGAAGTGACCACTAAATTGTTAGACATCCGAGTGGGGGTCGGGCGTACGGGCCGGGTGACACCGTATGCGGTGATGGAACCAGTGAAGGTCGCTGGCTCAACAGTGGAGATGGCCACGCTGCACAATGCTTCCGAGGTCGTCCGCAAGGCAGTCTTGATCGGCGACACGGTTATCCTGCGTAAAGCCGGCGACGTGATTCCCGAGGTCCTCGGGCCCGTGCTGCAGGACCGTACTGGTTCCGAACGCGCCTTCCAGATGCCAACCGTCTGCCCTGAATGTGGCTCGGAATTGCGGCCTGAAAAGGCAGGGGACGTGGATCTCAGATGCCCGAATCGCCGTTCGTGTCCTGCCCAACTGCGTGAGAGGCTGATCCATCTGGCCTCGCGCCAGGGACTCGACATTGAAGGGCTAGGAGAGAAAGCGGTCGACGCCATCGTGGCCCAAGGACTGGTCACGGACGAGGGCGATGTCTTTGATTTGACTGCTGACAAACTTATACAGTGTCCGTTGTTCCAAAGGGATGTGAAGGGGAGTACGCAGCCGGCCCTGTCGAAGATCGGGGAGAAACTGCTCGGTGAACTCCAGGCGGCCAAGACCAAGCCCTTCGACCGCTATCTGGTTGCCTTATCCATCCGGCATGTCGGCAGGGGAGTGGCACCACTGATCGCCGCGGCCTATCACACCATCGACGACCTGGCGAGCGCCACACAAGAAGAGTTGAGCCAGATCGAAGGAGTGGGACCGATCCTGGCCGAGTCAATCCGTGCCTGGTTCGAGGTGGATTGGCACCGAGCCATCGTGGACAAGTGGAAAGCCGCCGGAGCCATGGCTGCCACAACGCAACCCGGAGCCGGGATCGCCCAGACCCTGGTGGGACTAACCCTGGTCGTGACCGGTTCGGTGCCAGGCTTCAGCCGGGACGAGGCCAATGAGGCGGTCGTGGCCAGGGGCGGAAAGGCGACGGGATCGGTGTCCAAGAACACCGACGCAGTGATCGCAGGCGACCAGGCCGGCTCGAAACTCGGCAAGGCGTTAAGCCTCGGAATCCCGGTGATCGACGCTTCCCTTTTCCCTCAGCTACTGGCTGAAGGCCTCGTAGCAGTCTTGCCTGAATCCACCGATGCAGCCGAGGTCCGCCATCACCAGGGGTAGACTTGATCGGTGCGCATTTTCACGAATCTGAAGCTCCATGGCGACACACCCTTGCGAGTCCAACCCGGTGTGGGGGAGTGGGGCCCCTCCCAGGTGATGACCACCAAGCGGAAGAGACGGGTTCGCTGGATGTGGGTGATCACATTCATCTTGGTCGTCGCCCTGCTCTTCTTCTTCGGGCACTGGGTGTACACGATCATCATGAGCGTGGGCGATTAGCCTAGGACGGACAATCACACAAAAGTGGTCACATCCAGATGGTTTGCTCTGGGATGTGACCACGTCTGTGTGAGGATCATCATCGACGGATGTTCACATGACTCCTTGTTCGATCATCGCCCCTGCGACACGCTCAAACCCTGCGATGTTGGCGCCATTGAACAGGTCGTCACCAAGACCGTACTTGTTGGCCGCCGCCAGGGAATCTGTCACGATCTTGTTCATGATGCCCTGCAAGCGGGAGTCGACCTCTTCGAAGGTCCACTGGACACGCATGGAATCCTGGGACATTTCCAGACCTGAGACCGCGACACCGCCGGCATTCGACGCCTTGCCCGGGCAGAAGATGACACCGGCAGCGCGGAATGCGTCGATGGCTTCTGGAGTCGACGGCATGTTCGCGCCCTCGGCCACGATTTTGACACCATTCTTGATCAGTTCTCGCGCATCATTTTCGCTGATTTCGTTCTGGGTCGCACAGGGAAGCGCGATCTGGCAAGGCACTTCCCACACCGACTTGCCCGCGATGAACCGGGCCTGGGGGCGGTGGTTTGTGTAATCAGCAATGCGTGCACGCTGGACGAGCTTGATTTGCTTGACCACATCGAGGTCGATTCCATCGGGGTCGTAGATGTACCCGGAGGAATCACTCATGACCACGACCTGGCCGCCGAGTGCCATCGCTTTCTCGGCCGCGAAGATGGACACATTGCCACTACCGCTGATACTGACGACCTTGCCCTCGAAGCTGTCGTCCTTCAGGCGCCGCAGGGCCTCCTGGGTGTAGTAGCACAGGCCATACCCTGTCGCCTCAGTACGCGCGAGGCTGCCGCCGAAGTCCAGGCCCTTTCCGGTCAGCACGCCGGTGAATTCGTTCGACAGGCGCTTGTACTGGCCGAACAAGTAACCGATCTCCCGACCGCCCACGCCGATGTCACCGGCGGGAATGTCGGTGTTGGAGCCGATGTGGCGGTACAGGGTGCTCATGAATGCCTGGCAGAAACGCATGACCTCCGCGTCGGACTTACCGTGCGTGTCGAAATCGCTTCCCCCCTTGCCGCCGCCCATCCACAAACCGGTCAGGGAGTTCTTGAAGACCTGCTCGAAGCCCAAGAACTTCAGGATCGAGGCTGTGACAGAAGAATGGAACCGCAGACCGCCCTTATAGGGGCCGATCGCGTTGTTGAACTCGAAGCGGTATCCACGATTGACCTGAACATGTCCGGCGTCGTCCACCCACGCAACTCGGAACTTGAGTTGGCGGTCGGGCTCGACCAGACGCTCCAGGATGGCGTGGTCTTCGATGATGGGATTGTCGCGTACCGCTGGCTCGATGCTCAAAAGAACTTCTCGAACAGCCTGTAGG
>WREX01000123.1 GCA_009779115.1 Propionibacteriaceae bacterium | reverse complement strand
TGCGCGAAGGACCCGGCTTCGGGACGGTCTTCACCACCGAGGTCGACGAGTCGATCGCCGTCTTCGTCCCGCGCGGGGTCGGCAACGGCTACCAGACACTCACCGACAACGTCAGCTATTCCTATCTGGTCAACGACCACTGGAGCCCTGAGTCGATCCCCCAGTACGCCTACCTGAACCTGGGCGACCCGGGCGTGGGCATCGACTGGCCGATCCCGCTGGCCGAGGCGGAACTCTCGGACAAGGACCGCAACCATCCCCTGCTACAGGACGCGAAACGGGTATCGCCCAAGAATGTCCTGATCCTCGGCGGCAACGGCCAATTGGGCCGGGCTCTCGCCCAGCTGTACCCCGGCGCCCGGCGCGTCGACATCGACGAGCTGGATCTCAGCGATCCCGACCAGATGAAGAATTTTCCCTGGCAGGACTTCGACACGCTCATCAACGCCGCCGCCTGGACCAACGTCGACGGGGCCGAAACCCCCGAGGGGCGATGGGGAGCCTGGAAAGCCAATGCACATGTCCCCGCCACCTTGGCCCGTCTCGCCATCGAACACCGCGCCCGGCTGGTCCACATCTCCTCCGACTACGTCTTCGACGGATCGCATCCTGACTGGACCGAGGACGACACCTTCGCCCCCCTGGGCGTCTATGGCCAGTCGAAGGCGGCCGGAGACATCGCGATCAGCATCGTACCCCAGCACTATCTCATCCGCACCAGTTGGGTCGTCGGTGACGGCAAAAACTTCCTGCGCACCATGGGAGAGCTGGCTGACAAGGGCATCTGCCCCACCGTCGTCAAGGATCAAATCGGCCGTCTGACCCACACCAGCAACTTAGCGGCAGCAATCAAGCACTTGCTCGACACCGGCGCCCCGTACGGAACCTACAACTGCACCGACGCCGGCGACTCAGTCAGTTGGGCCGAGATCGCACAAGCTGTCTTCGTCGCCCACGGCCGTGCCGCACAAGACGTCACCCCCGTCACCACCGAGGTCTACTACGCGGGCAAGGACCACATCGCCCCCCGCCCGGCATTCAGCACTCTCGATCTGTCCAAGCTCCAGGCCACCGGGTACGTCATCCCGACCTTCCCCATCGGCACCTGAGAGTACGCGAAACGACGCGATGATGGCAGGATCAACCCCTGTCAGCCGACCCATTCACGGTCTGAAGTGTTCACCTCTCGCGCAAGTCACCGGCGCCGGTGCTCACGAACAGTCAGATGGCTGTTGAATGACTGGCGGTCCCGTGGGCGTGCTCTGATCGCCCGCAGACCCAGGCGTGGTCGCGTCATCGGGGGTTGGCGTCGTCGCAGCATCAGAAGGCGTCACCGAGTCGGACGGCATCTGAGACGTGACCTCTGGCTGCAGGCCAGGGATCGGCTGATCGGTTCGCAACGCCTTCCAGACCGGCTCATCCAGGCTGGGGACCAACACGACATTGACCCCGTTGCCCGCGGATGCGATCGGGATGGTGGTGAAGGTGACGTTCGTCATGCTGAGGTCCTTCAGCGAGTACCCGAACCCGGCTATCTCAGCCAAGTTGTTCCCCAGGTCGGTTGTCACCGAACTGATCACAGACCCCACCAGGTTGTACAGCTTGGGGAAATCTGTCACGTAATTCATCTGGTACACCTTGGCCATGATGGCGTTGAACAAAGCATGCTGCCGATCGATGCGCTGCAGGTCGGAACCGTCCCCGAGCCCTGTGCCCGTGCGGGCGCGAGCCAGGTCAACCGCAGTCATGCCGTCGAGATGCACCGGTCCTGCCGGCAGGTTGAGTCCTCCAGCATTCGGCGACTTGATGGGGCACAGCAGGGTGACATCGACTCCACCGACAGCGTCGACCACGTTGACGAAGCCCATGAAATCGACCACGACGTACGCGTCAATACGGACATTGGACATCGCCTCGACTGCCCGGATCGCACAGGCCGCGCCCGTGGCCTCATTGGAGTCAGAGGAGTACCCATAGGAGAAAGCCGCATTGAATCCCATGTGAGTCCACCCGGCTTCGTCGATGACCTTGCCCTTCTGGGTGACACACTGGGGAATAGTGATCCACGTGTCACGCGGGATGGATACGATGTCGATGCGCGTACGGTCAGCTGACACGTGCGCAATGAATGTGGTGTCCGAGCGGGCGCCTCCGGGGTCGTCTCCAGACACGGTGGAATTGTCTCCATCTCGGGAGTCTGTCCCCATGACGAGAATGTTGACCGAGCGACCGGCAAAGGGATCCCCGGGATATTTGACCGCAGCTGTGCCACCCTCGGTCGGAGGTCGGCTGCCTCCCAACAGCCCGCTGATGTCCTGGCTGTGAAGACGAGAGTTGAGATCGAACCAGACATAACCCACTCCGCCCGCGATGACGAGCACGACAGCGAGCACACTGATCAGGGTGATTCGCATGCCCCGATGATGGTGAGGGGTGTCGACTCCCCGGCGCGGCTTGGACGACCCCTCGCGTCTGGCAGGACCATCGTCCGACAAAACAGCGCGGGCTGGAACATACGGGGCATCACTGTGATCGACAGACGCGATGACCGAATCATGACCGCCAATACCAGCACCAGAAGAGAGATCCTCAGTGTTGGATGTGGAATCGCCACCATAGCGCGGCGGAGAATTCTCGGCTATGTCATCCTCCCAGTCCCCTGGCCTGAGTAGAAGCCATCACCGACCGACAGGGGAGCATGGTCACTAGGCATAAGGGCTATTTTATCGCCAAACCACCGTGGAAACCAAAGATAAACAAGCAGGCTATCTTGATTTCTTCGCCGGATTCTCGACTCTCACTATATCTTCACAGGCCGCAAGGAGTGCCGCTGGTCGCGGCGTTGGGCCCGCATTCGGCGTAGCCGCTTCACCAACAAGGGGTCAGCAGCCAGGGCTTCTTGGCGATCGATCAGAGTGTTGAGAATCTGGTAGTACTGAGGGCCAGACAGGTCAAAGGTCTGCTTGATCGCCTGTTCCTTTTCCAGAGGGAGCTTCCACCACTGACGCTCAAAATCGAGGACGGCCCTGTCCAAATCAGTCAATCGAGAGAGCATGATGTCTTCTGTGGTGCTCATACAGCCATGGTAGCGAACCAGGCGAGATCCGCTCCGGACCTTGGTTCGGCGTGCCGAAAGGGTCTCGCATTTGAGGCAAGTCCGAGTAGACTCGTTGCGAGCGCGATTGATCGGCGCGCTGTCTCCCAGCCAATGACGAAAGGATGACATGCTGCACCTAACCGGAAAGATCCGCGATTATGCTTGGGGATCCTTGACGGCCATTCCGGAACTGCTCAGGAATCAGCCGACCGGAGAACCTCAGGCCGAATACTGGTTGGGAGCCCATCCGCTGGCGCCCGCCACCATCGACGGGGTGGATCTCGATGTCGTCCTGCATGACCATCCAGACTGGGTCGGCGATCGCACCTACCGTGCTTTCGGTGACCGTTTCCCCGTACTGATGAAAATCCTCGCCGCCGAACATCCTTTATCCCTCCAGGCCCACCCCAACCGGGAACAAGCCCAGGAGGGATACACGCAAGAGACACAGCGAAAAATTCCTCTTGACGCACCCACGCGAATCTACCGCGATGACTGGCCCAAACCAGAGTTGTTGGTAGCCTTGACCGAATTCGATGGCTTGTGTGGATTCAGGGACCCCGCTGAGACAGTCCAGCTCTTCCAGGACCTCGGAGTCGGTAAGACTTTCGCCACGGTCATCGGCCCGCTCACCAAGAGAAAGGGACCGGCGGCGCTGGCGGAAGTCTTCCTCGACATCCTCAGCCAAGACCACCCCGATCATGTGAACGAAGTCCTGCATCTGGCCTCCCGCCATGCGGGCGACGATTCCGAGCTTGGCCTGTTCGCCCGTACGGCGGTCGACCTCAACCGCTACTTCCCCCAAGACCCCTCCATCCTGGCGGCTCTGCTGCTCAACCGGATCCACCTGGAGCCCGGACAAGGTTTATTCCTTCCCACCCGGACTCTGCACTCCTACCTCGGCGGTGTGGGGATCGAAGTGATGGCCTGCTCCGACAACGTCCTTCGCGGCGGCCTGACCTCGAAATACATCGATGTCGACGAATTGATTCGGGTCGTGGAATTCATTCCGACTGACGTGGCGCCCGTTCAGACCGAAGACGACGCAGGATTCGTCCGCTATCTCACTCCTACTCCCGAATTCGCCGTGTGGCGGGCGGAATTGTCCAGCCAGCCGATGACGATTCCACGCCGGGACTCCTGCCGGATCGTCCTGGTGGTCGATGGTGAAGCCCGCCTGCGGCAAGCAGAGTCCACCATGGACCTGGCAACTGGCGAAGCAGTCCTCATCCCCTACGGAGAAGACGTCGCCGCCTCCGGTTCAGCGACCATCTTCGTCTCGGCTCCCGGGGTGTGACAGTTTTAGAAAAACTTCCGCATAGTGGCGATCCCGCCTGCGGGGTAAAACCCCATGGCGACGTTGATGTCCAGCATGGGAGCATTGATCTGGGCATTGTCCGTGTGCACTCGGCAGATGTCCGGCCTCTCCTGCGCCATGGCGCTGAGATTGGCCAGCTTCATCCACATCCCCAGCCGATGCCCGCGATGGGCGCCGAGCACAATGGTGATCCACTGAACCGACCCGTCGAAGGGAGCTTCCTGTGGCCAGCGCAGTTCTGTGTACCCGACCAGTTCACCGGTCGCCACGTGCTCAGTCGCCGCGATCAGGGAGACCAGGCCCTGGTCGTTCAGGTCTTTCACCTGTCGTAGGACCTTGCGCCGGTCCCAGACCTCTTTCTCCCACTCGACCATCCCTGACGGGGCGTCGCGACTGAAGGCCTCCCTCAGCCGGGCGTACGGTTCGATCCACTCTTCGGGGATCCCGCATCGCCAGGAATGCAGGCGATAACCGGACGCATGGGCCAGCGCGTCGGCCAGCAGAGTGTCCATCGTGACCTGGTCCACAGGAAGCTCCAGAACAGAGCGCCGGGCGGCGTGGGCAAGTTCATAGCCCGAGGCCGCTAAGAATCCGACATAGGCCGCACTGGCGGGGGCCTGGGACTTTCGCGCTGTGCGCAGATAGGGTGGCAGGTCCTCCCGGGCCCCATAGACGGCTTCGACCACCATCTGATTCCTCCCGGCATCCCCTGCCTGAGCTTCGCACCACTGGAGCAAAGCTGTGCCGACGCCCCGGCGGCGCACCCCGGGATGGACACACAGCTGGGCCACTGCCTTATCCTGGTCGTGGGCTGACGGCAGAGCCACCCCGGCCATGCCCACGACCTCATCTGCCTCACTGATGGCCAGTTTCCACCGCCGCGCACCGTCTGTCTCGTTGGCACGGTCAACCACAAATTGCCGTGCTGAACGCACCTCGTCCACGTAGCCGTGCAAGTCTTGATAACAGGCCTCGTCGAGGGCCTGGAGGGCATGGTATTTCCAGGAATGCGCCCTATCATCCAAAGACGCGATGGGGGGGGGGATGTCTTCCAATCGAATGTTGCGTATCATCGGTTTCTCCTTGGGTCAGGTCCCCGGTCCTGGCGCAGTACTGGCAGGTCGGCCAGATCACAGAAGTAGCAGCCGGCTGCGAAAACGTCAGCACCAAAAAGGGGCGGCATGATTGCGGGCTGGTCACTGATGAAATCAGAAGTGACTCATCGCCCGTTCCAACAGGTCATAGCCCGGAACAAAACTCACGAGCTATCTAACAATGATGAGTGAATTAACTTTCGTTACTTCCCACCGACTAAGGGAGACTCCAGGCGGAGGCGACGACCACGCCAAGCGCGGCCGCCATCGTTCAGCGGGTCTCCCGGTGGGGTTGATGCTTGCGGCATCGTGGGCAGAACTTGCTCAGTTCCATGCGATCAGGATCGTTGCGGCGATTCTTCTTGGTGATGTAGTTGCGTTCTTTGCACTCTGTGCACGCCAACGTGATCTTGGGACGGATTTCGCCCTGTTTCTTCGCCATCACACACTCCGATCCTTGTGGGTTTCGTTCGGTAGCGGGAGCG
>WREX01000122.1 GCA_009779115.1 Propionibacteriaceae bacterium | reverse complement strand
GACCTTGTCAACCGTGGTTCGCCATGCTCTGGAAGATCAGGGGCCACCCGACAGTGCCGCCATCGCGGCGTTGTTTCCGGACAACGAGGCTATCCGGCAGGATAGTTCGGTCGACCTGTTGGCAACGCGGATAGAAGTACGGTCCCATGCCGCCACCTGTGTCGACGGATCGGACCCCGACCTAGCCGCCCAGTGGACCGATCGCTCGCTGCGCTTGGATGCAGACATCGTCTCTTTGCTGGGGTACCAGCCTTCCCGGTCTGTGACCGCCCGCTTCCTCGGGCTGGTCGGACGCGTGGACGAGGCCGCGATGATGAGCCTTGCGCTGTGACCCGAATCTGACCGGACGGGGGAGAGCCCCCAGGGTTTCTAGAATTTGGGTTCTAGATATTGATAGGATCGGCCCATGGGACGACACCAGATGTACAGCTCCGATCAGATTCTCGATGCGGCCATGGACGCTGTGGCGATCCACGGGCGTCAGGCGACATTGGCCCAGGTCTGCGCCCAGATCGGGGCTCCGTCCGGATCGGTCTATCATCGGTTCGGCTCGCGTGACGAAGTCATGATGAGATTGTGGATGCGCTCGATTCATCGCTTTCATGGTCGGTTGTTCGAGGTGGGCAACGAGCATGCTGACGTGGATGACGTACTGGTGGCGATGGCGGTCGAAACCGCTCAGTACTGCCGTCGCTTGCCCCGGGAAGCCTTGGCTATGACTTTGTTTTCGCATGAGCGTTTGATGGCCAGTGTGCCGGACCATTTGCACGACGAGGCAGGGAGCATCAACGACGAGGTTTTCGCGTTGTTGCTGCGTTTGGCGGCTGAGCGCTTCCCCCACCTGACGACAGACGAGCGGCTCCTCCCGTTCGTCTTCACCAGTGTGGTCGGGCTGTGTTACGGGCTAGTCAGGCCGTACATCATCGATCAGACGCCGATACCCGCATGGCTGGACCCTGTCATCCACGACAGTTGCCGCGCCGCATTAGACGTGGGGGACACCTGGTAGGCGCGACGTGCGGCCGAAAATCTGCGCAGCTGATCATCGGCCTGTCCAGGCTGAGCGGCATTGCGTCCAAGACAGCCTCACATGTATTGTCCGAATCTCACCCAACCTGACGCCGGGTCGTCAGCACAGCTAGAATCAGGGAGTCCCAAGCGGGGTTGTGCGGACGAACAGTGGTAAGCGAGCCAGTCTGTCGTCCCCCGCTAACTCAGGAGGTTCTCCATGGTTCGTTTGAATCGACTCACTCATAACGAGGACGCGTCCCCATCCGGGCGCGCCAGCGCAACGGCTGACGCTCACGAGGTGTCCAGCCACCTTTCCCATCGTCTTCACACCGGGCTCTTTGGCAGGAAACAGCTTGTCAAACGGAGTATGAAAACCCGGTTGCGCCGTACTGCGGTCTTCACAGCGATCCTGGCCTCGGCCACGCTTGTGCTCTCGGCATGCTCCAGCCCGACGACCTCGTCCACGAGCACACCCACTGGTGTCGACACCTCGCAAATCGTCATCGACACCACCTTCGACATCAAGACGATCGACCCCGGCCGGGAGTACGAGCCGACCGGCCAGATCGTCGTCAAGGCCTTGTACGACACGCTGCTGACCTTCGCGGACAATGACACCACCACGGTCATCCCAGACCTGGCGTCCTACACGGCCAATGCCGACCTGACGCAGTTCACGTTCACGCTGCTTCCCGGGCGGGTCTTCTCCGACGGCAGCCCGGTGACAGCCGACGACGTCGTGTTCTCCCTGCAGCGGATGATCGGTATGGCTGGAAATCCGGCCTTCCTGCTCGACGGTGTCACGGTCACCAAGGTGGACGACCAGACCGTCCAGCTGACCACGGCGGACTCCAACCCTGCCCTTCCTGCCATCTTGGCGACTCCATCGGCGGGGATCGTCAACTCCAAGGTTGTTCAAGCCAATGGCGGCACAACAGACAGCAATGATGGTGCCGAGGCGTACCTCAATGCCAATTCGGCTGGCTCCGGGCCGTACATCCTGCAAACCATGGATGTCACCAGCCAAGTCGTCCTGGTGAAGAACCCGGACTACAACGGCCCGCAGAAGCCCACCTACGACACGGTCATCCTGCGCAACGTTGATCCGGCGACTCAGAAGATGAACGTCGAGCGCGGGGATTCCCAGATCGCCCTGGGCTTGTCGGGTGACCAGATCAGTTCTCTGGCGTCCAACGTCAAGGTCGCATCCACGCCATCGGCAACCATGGTGTTCCTGTTCCTCAACGCGGACCCCACCATCAACACGTACACCTCCAATCCGCAGTGCGTGAAGGCCGTCAAAGAAGCAATCGACTATTCTTCGCTTCTCGAACTGGCTGGTGCCGGAGCCTCTCAGGCTGTCGGATTGGTGCCTGCTGGCTTCCTCGGCGCTCTCACCCCGGGCCAGGGACTGACCTTCAACCTCGACGCCGCCAAGTCGGACGCCGCAGCCTGCGGAATCCAGGGGCAGACGATCACCTTGTCCTTCCCGAACGACATCGACCCAACCGGGTTGAGCATGACCAATGTTGCCCAACGTCTCCAACAGCAGCTGCAGGCCGCGGGGATCACGGTCAACCTTGCTCCGGCGCCCTTCGCGACGGAAATCGACCCTTATCGGACGGGTAAAGAGCAGATCGGTCTGTGGTATTGGAACCCTGACTACATGGATCCGGCGAGCTACCTCGCATTCGGTCCGGGGCAGTCGGTGGGTTTGCGCGCCGGATGGACGGCCGATGATAATCCGACGATCGCCAGCCTCGTCTCTCAGGCGTCCACCACCGGTGACATCGCCCAGCGCAAGGCTGTGTTCGAGCAATGGGGCGTGGCCATGAACTCCGACTCGCCCTTCATCCCGCTCATCCAGCCCGGTTCCAACGTCGCCCATCAGCCAAGCGTGACGAACGTGTACTACAACCCGACCTGGCTGATCAACGTCGCCGGTCTCGGGGCGGCCTGATCGAAAGGTCCTGTCGTTCGGCAGGCATGACAGCGGTCAGTACGAGCGTTGTCTCGTTCGCGGGGTGGCGGGTTTTCTGTCACCCCGCGAACTAATCCCGAATCCACCGATCCATGGCTGCTGCGCGGCCCTGTGGAGGCACGCTGGCTCGTCGGCCGGCGCTCAACAGACGTCCAGTCTGCCTTCACGCCACCCGCCGACCCATCGCACCCCCACAGTGTCGCTCGCGACGCCAGCAATCGGTGCATTCGGGCTAATCCTGAATCCGGATTGACGCATCTCAGATGGTGACTGCGCACGTCTTCGTTGTCTGCGACGACTAGCGTGGGATATTCATGAGGGGATCGCATTCACGGGTGTGTCACCCCTGACCTCGGTGCCACGGTCCCCGCAGCATAGGAGGTTCTCCATGTCTCGTACCCGTCTCGCTGTGCCAGTTCTGGTGGCAGCGGCTGCGCTGGTCTTGTCGGCTTGCGGTGGCACGTCGTCTGGCAATCAGTCCACCGGGCCCAACACCGACCAACTCGTGATCGACACGACCTTCGACATCAAGTCCATCGACCCCGCGCGCGACTTCGAGCCCACTGGCGACATCGTCGTCAAGGCGATGTACGACACCCTGCTCACCTTCGCCGACACCGACACGACCACGGTTGTTCCGGACCTGGCGACGTACACCTCCAATACCGACCAGACTGAGTTCACGTTGACCCTTGTCGATGGGCGTGTGTTCTCTGACGGGACTCCGGTCACAGCCGACGACGTGGTGTTTTCCTTGCAGAGGCTGATTGGTGTGGCGGGCAACCCCTCCTTCTTGCTCGACGGGGTCACGGTGACCAAGGTCGACGACAAGACTGTCCAGTTGACCACTGATGCGCCTGAGCCTGCGCTACCCTCCATCTTGGCGAGCCCGCCCACGGGCATCGTCAATTCCAAGGTCGTTCAGGCCAACGGCGGCACGACGGACTCCAGCGATGGCGCCGAGAACTACCTCAACTCGGCCTCGGCCGGCTCTGGCCCGTATATGCTACAGAGCATGGACATCACCAGCCAGGTGACCCTGGTGAAGAATCCGGACTACACCGGGCCGAGGACGCCAACGTACAACACCATCATCTTGCGCAACGTCCCGGCTGCCACCCAGCAGATGAATCTTGAGCGCGGGGATTCCCAGATCGCGATGAGCCTGTCGGGTGACCAAATCGGCTCACTGGCGTCGAACATCAAGGTCGAGTCGGTGCCCTCAGCGACGACCATCTACCTGATGGCGAACGCCGATCCGAGTGTGAATGCGTACACCTCCAAGCCGCAATGCTTGCGCGCGATCAGGGAAGCGATCGACTATGCGTCGTTGGTGGACCTGGCTGGGGCCGGCGCGGTCCAAGCGACTGGGCTTGTCCCGATCGGTTTCCTCGGTGCTCTGCCGGCGTCCGACGCGCCAGTGTTCAATCTGGATGCCGCCAAGGCGGATGCGACTGCGTGCGGGATGGCGGGACAGCCGATCACCTTGTCCTATCCCAATGACATCGACCCCACCGGGGTCAGTCTGACCAACCTGGCCCAGCGGATCCAGCAGCAGATGCAGACCGCCGGAATCACCATCAATCTCGCCCCCGTCCCGGTTGCGACCGAGTTGGATAACTACCGGGCGGGCAAGGAAGAGATGGGCTTGTGGTACTGGAATCCCGACTATCTCGATCCCGCGGACTACTTCGTGTTCGCCCCTGGTGGGTCCGTGGCCTTGCGGGCCAACTGGCAGGCCAACGCGGATTCGGCGATCACCGCCTTGACCGAGCAGATCACCACCACTGGAGATGAGACAACCCGCCAGGATCTGTTCGAGCAGTGGGGCAGGGCGATGAACACCGACTCGCCCTTCATCCCCCTGATCCAGCCAGGGTTGAATGTGGCCCATCAGCCGTCGGTGACAAACATCTATTACAACCCGTTGTGGTTCCTCGATGTCGCGGGAATCGGAGCGGCGTAACACGGCGCACCCGTCGCCGAGCACGCAGGAAGGGTCGTCCACCGGGACCATCGGGGACGACCACCCGGGTCCTGTGTCGCGCGATCGCCACTCCTCGCGGCGAACTGACACTAGTGGGAGCAGGTCGTACTCGGGTCTTCTGCGCTACCTGGCCCGGCGGGTGGTCATCACGGCTATCATGCTGGTCGGCATCACGTTGGTGACGTTCATCCTGACCAACCTGGTGCCGGGCGACCCCGTGGCTGCCGCTCTCGGCCAGCGGGCCGCCGACGATCCGACCATCGTCGCGCAATTCAGGGCCCAGTACGGGCTTGACAAGCCGCTTCCCGAACAGTACTGGGCCTATCTGGTTCGGTTGAGCCACTTCGATCTGGGTATGTCCTGGCAGACCCACCGATCGGTGGCCACGGATCTGGCCCACGCCATTCCAGCCACCATGGAGATCGCTCTGACGGCTATCGTCACCTCGATCATCGTCGGCCTGGTCCTCGGAGCGGTCGCAGCGTACCGGCGAGGCAAGATCACCGACCAGATCGTCAGGCTGATCTCCTTGCTCGGGATTTCGATCCCCACGTTCTGGACGGCCATCCTCGCCTTCTACGTCTTCTACTACAAGCTGGGGATCGCGCCGGGTTCCGGTCGGCTGACGCCCGGAGTGGCGGCTCCTCCCCACGTTACCGGGATGTACACCGTCGATGCCCTGTTGGCCGGGGATGGGCGTACCTTCGTCGACGCGGCCGCCCACCTGGCGCTGCCCTCGCTGGTCCTGACCCTCTACACGGTCGGCCTGCTCACCCGTTTCACCCGCATGGCCTTCCTGGAGGTGCTCGACAAGGACTTCGTCCGCGCGGCCCAAGCCAAGGGATTGCCAGGTCACACGGTCTTTTTCCGGTACGTCCTGAGGGCCGCCTCGGTGCCGATCCTGACCATGGTCGGGCTGGCCTTCGGCTCACTGCTGTCGGGCACGGTCCTGGTCGAATCCATCTTCTCCTGGCCGGGCCTGGGGTCGTACGCCTATAAAGCCGCGTCCAAACTCGACCTGCTGGCGGTCATGGGCGTCGGGTTGTTCGTCGGCGTCATCTACCTGGGCATCAATCTGGTGGTGGACATTTTGTACGGTTTCATCGATCCCCGCGTGAAGGTG
>WREX01000121.1 GCA_009779115.1 Propionibacteriaceae bacterium | reverse complement strand
GGTGGCCAAGAACCTCTCCGGTGCTGAGTTGGATGCCCTGGCCCCCCGTACTGGAGCGAAGCCGGGCGACGCGATCTTCTTCGCCGCAGGAGGCCGGGCCACGTCCCAAGCCCTGCTCGGAGCAGCCCGCAACGAGATCGGTCGGCGCCTCTCACTGATCGACCCCACCCAATGGTCGATGCTCTGGGTGGTCGACGCCCCCCTGTTCAAGCCGGTCTCGCAAGCGAAAGAAGAAGGCGACATCGCGGTCGGGCAAGGCGCTTGGACGGCGGTGCACCACGCCTTCACCTCGCCCAAACCGGAGTGTATGGACACCTTCGACACCGATCCGGGTTCGGCCCTGGCGTACGCCTATGACATCGTCTGCAACGGCAACGAGATCGGGGGCGGATCGATCAGGATCCATCGTCGTGACGTCCAGGAACGGATCTTCTCAGTCATGGGACTCGACGCCGAACAGGCCCAACAACAGTTCGGCTTCCTGCTCGACGCCTTCCAGTACGGCGCCCCTCCCCACGGTGGCATCGCGATGGGCTGGGACCGGATCACGGCCCTGCTGTGTGGGGCCGAGTCGATCCGCGAAGTGATCGCTTTCCCCAAGACAGGCAATGGATATGACCCCTTGACGAAAGCCCCTCAGCCAATCTCGGCGCAGCAGCGCAAGGAGGCCGGCGTGGACATCCTGCCCGGGGCGACGCGCTGAAAATTGTTGCCAAATTGTGACTTTTTTTACCCGTCCGGGGGATAGATCAGTATCTGGTTTCACGGGTAGGTTGGTTATACGGGAGGCAGGGAGAGTCTCCCGGAAATGACCGATAGGAATACCGTGAAGAAAATCGCAGCGTCAGCCGTCCTCGTCACAGCTGCGGCCCTTGCCCTCGCCGGATGCGGCACGCCTCCGTCCACCTCGTCCACCGGTGGGTCTGGCTCGCCTGGGGCGAGTTCCTTCCTCGCCTGTATGGTCTCCGACCAGGGTGGCTTCGACGACAAGTCCTTCAACCAGTCGGGGTACGAAGGTCTCGTCCAAGCCCAGACCGAGTTGGGAGTTTCCATCAAGACCGCGCAGTCAAAGAACACCACAGATTTCACCCCGAACCTTGAAGCCATGCAGGCGCAGAACTGCGACCTGGACATCACCGTGGGATTCAACCTGGCTGAGGCGACGAAAGACCAGGCCACCAAGTACCCCAATTCCAACTTCGCCATCATCGACGACAGCTCCATCGACCTGCCCAATGTGAAGTCCCTGGTCTTCAAGACCTCGGATGCCGCCTTCCTGGCCGGCTACCTGGCAGCGGCCTATAGCACCACCGGAACGGTCGCGACCTTCGGCGGGATGCAGATTCCGTCGGTGACCATCTTCATGGACGGGTTCGTCGACGGGGTCGCGCAGTACAACACCGACTCCGGCAAGACCGTGAAAGTCCTCGGCTGGGACAAGGCCGCGCAGAACGGCACCTTCACTGGTGACTTCGAAGACCAGTCCAAGGGCCAGGTCACCACGAAGAACTTCATCGACCAGGGAGCCGACGTGATCCTGCCCGTGGCCGGTCCTGTGGGCAATGGCGCCGCGGCAGCGGCCCAGGACGCCGGGAATGTGGCGATCATCTGGGTGGACGCTGACGGTTATGAGACCTCACCCCAATATCAGAGCCTGTTCCTGACCTCGGTGATGAAGGAGATCGGGGCATCGGTCTTCGACACCATCCGGGACACACAATCCGGAAGCTTCTCCAACACCCCCTACATCGGCACACTGGCCAATGGCGGTGTCGGAATCGCTCCGTACCACGACTTTGACTCGAAGATCCCTCAAGATGTCAAGGACAAGATCGACCAGTTGAAGGTGCAGATCATCGCGGGCGCCTTGAAAGTCACCTCGCCCTCTGATCCACAGTGAGGCTTGACGGCGGGGCAGAGTCGCCGCGCCTCGGCCGCGAATCGGTGAGCCCGGGCCTGGGGGCACGCTTTCCCAGGCCCGGTCCTCACCAGGAGAGGATCTGATGAGGCTTGAACTGCGCCAGGTGACCAAGAAGTTCGGCGATCTCGTCGCCAACGACGCGATCGACCTGATCGTCGAACCGGGACAGATTCATGCCCTGTTGGGCGAGAACGGCGCCGGCAAGTCGACCCTGATGAACGTCTTGTACGGGTTGTACGCCGCTGACGACGGGCAGATCCTGATCGACGGCGCTGAGGTGACCTTCTCAGGCCCCGGTGACGCGATGGCAGCGGGGATCGGCATGGTGCACCAGCATTTCATGCTCATCCCCGTCTTCACTGTGGCTGAAAACGTGGTCCTCGGCGCCGAGCCCACCGGACCCTTCGGCATGATCTCGATGAGGCGGGCACGGGCTCTGGTCACTCAGATCTCCGCCCGCTTCGGCTTCGATATCGACCCCGACGCACTGGTCGACGATCTCGCTGTCGGAGCGCAGCAACGGGTCGAGATCATCAAGGCCCTCTCCCGTAGCGCGAAAGTCCTCATCCTGGACGAGCCGACAGCCGTGCTGACCCCGCAGGAAACCGACGAGTTGATGGATATCATGCGCCAGCTCAAGGCGTCGGGCACGTCTATTGTCTTCATCACCCACAAGCTCAGGGAAGTCCAAGAGGTGGCCGATGTCATCACGGTCATCCGTCATGGGAGGGTTGTCGGATCGGCCAGCCCCCAGACCTCCCAGGCTGACCTGGCCTCCATGATGGTCGGGCGCCAAGTCGACCTGACGGTGGAGAAAACGGCTTCCACCCCCGGACCCGTGGTGGTGGAAGTAGCAGGATTGACCCTGGTCGGCCAGGACGGCAGACTGCTCCTCGACGACATCTGTTTTACCGTGTCTGCCGGGGAAATCCTGGCCGTGGCCGGAGTTCAGGGCAACGGTCAAACGGAGTTGGCTGAAGCGCTGATCGGACTTCGCCGACCCACGTCCGGATCCATCCTGCTCCACCACGGCGACCCTGGCAGCAAGCCGGTCACCGAAGACCTGGCCGGGAAATCGGTCTCCGCGATCCTCGATGCTTCAGTCGGATTCATCCCAGAGGACAGGGGAAAAGACGGCCTGGTCGCGGGTTTCTCGATCGCCGAGAACCTGGTCCTGGACCAAGTCGCAGCCAGACCCTTCTCTCGCCGGGGTGCCCTCGATGTCGGCGCCATCGCCGCCAATGCAGCCGACAAGGTGACCCAGTACGACGTCAGAGCCGCCTCGCCGAGTTCCACCGTGGCCACACTGTCGGGGGGAAACCAGCAGAAGGTCGTGGTCGCCCGCGAACTGTCCCGCCACCTGGCGCTGCTGATCGCCTGTCAGCCGACCCGGGGACTGGACATCGGGTCGATCGAGTTCATCCACTCGCGCATCCTCAATCAGCGGGCTTCGGGAACTGCCGTGGTGATCGTCTCCACCGAACTCAGCGAGGTGACGGCCTTGGCGGACCGGATCGCCGTGATGTACCGGGGATGCCTGGTGGGCATCGCACCCCATGACACCGCACGCCACGTCCTCGGCTTGATGATGGCGGGAGTGCCGTACGACGAGGCCATGAGCCAGGATGAGACAAGCGAATCTGGAGACCCTCTTCCCAGGAGCCCGCAGTGAGTACACCCGCAACGCTGGATCCCCAGCCACCAGCTTCCCACGATCCCCACTCCCAGCTACAGGCCTGTCAAGCACCCCAGCCACAACCATCCCGCTGGCGCGTCGGCCTGAAGAAAGCAGCTTCCTCATCCTGGCTGACCTCAGCCCTGGCTGTCGTGGTAGCCCTGGTCATCGGGGCAATCCTCATCGCAGCGGCCGATTCTCGGGTCCAACAGGCGGCCGGGTATCTGTTCGCCCGCCCCCAGGATTTCTTCGGCGCCGCCTGGAACACGGTCTCAGGTGCGTACTCCTCCTTGTTCCAGGGGGCCGTCGTCAACCTGACCTCCTCCCATTCGTTCGCCGACGTCGTGGCTCCGGCTACGAAGACCATCGCCTACTCGGTGCCGCTGATCTTCGCGGGACTGGCCCTGGGGATCGGCTTCAGGGCCGGACTGTTCAACATCGGGGCCCAGGGACAGATCATCCTCGGGGCAACGCTGTGCGGCTACATCGGGTTTTCCTGGCATCTACCCGCCGGTGTACACCTGGTGGTCTGCCTGCTGGGGGCCTTCGCCGGGGGAGCGGCGTGGGGGTTCATTCCCGGCATCCTCAAAGCCAAAACGGGTGCCAACGAGGTGATCGTCACGATCATGCTCAATTCGGTCGCCGTCTTCTTCCTCGGGTGGCTGCTGACCTTGCGCTCCTTCCAGATTCCCGGTCTGTCCAGGCCCATCAGCCCGCGCATGGACACCACCGCCGGCTATCCTCATTTCTTCAACACCTCGATCGACCTGGGATTCCTGTTGGCCATCGTGGCCGCTGTCGTGGTGTGGTGGCTGATGGAGCGCACGACGCTCGGGTTCCGCATCCGCGCGGTCGGGGAGAACCCGCATGCAGCCCGGACGGCAGGGATGAACGTGTCGATGTCGTACGTGTGGGTCATGGTCATCTCCGGTGGTCTGGCAGGGCTGGCCGCCACCTCACAACTGCTCTCCGCGCCCTCCCAGCAACTCAATGTGGACATTGCCTCCACCTTCGGCTTCGACGCCATCACGGTGGCTCTGCTCGGACGCTCCAAGCCGCTGGGCACGGTGCTGGCCGGGCTCCTCTTCGGTGGTCTGCGAGCTGGGGGCTACCTCATGCAGTCGGCCACAGGCACGCCCATCGACATCATCCTTGTCCTGCAGTCGGTCATCGTCCTGCTGATCGCGGCGCCGCCCCTCGTCCGGTCGATTTTCCGCCTTCCTGACAATGACCGCCGTCGCAGATCCCGCTCCACGGCCCATGCGCGCTCGCTGAGACACGAGGCAGCAACATGAGTACGACCCTGACGCAGCTTCGTGCCGAGGACCTCCACCATGAGGTGCTGCATCCGCGCTCATGGAAACTGCCCATCGCGTTGACCGTGTTCACCCTGGTCAGCCTGGCTGGATTCTGCTTCACAACCCCGGCCGGGGCCACCTCGCGCGTGGCCATCGCCACCGGCAACTCCTGGTTGGGCACCCTGACCTGGTCCTTGCCAAGCCAGTCGGCACTGGTGGCCCTGACTGTCATCCTGGCCGCACTCGCCGGGGCGGGGTGGTGGGCCAGCCTCAGGCGCGTGACCCGGGTCGGAATCGTCAAGATCGGTTCATGGACCTCAGTTGTCTTCGGCATCTGCTTCGTGTCAGCCTTCCTGGTCTGGGCCGTGGCGGGACGCGGATCCGCCCTGCAATTCACCTCCCTGCTCTCCGGCGCCCTGTTCTTGTCGGTTCCCCTGGTCTTCGGCGCCATGGCCGGGACCGTGTGCGAGCACGTCGGGGTGATCAACGTCTCGATCGAAGGACAATTGTTGGCCGGCGCTTTCATGGCCGCCGTCGTGGGCTCCTTGTCGCACAACCCGTGGATCGGCCTGCTGACCGCCCCGCTGGCGGGAGCGGTGATCGGCGCGCTGCTGGCCCTGTTCGCCGTCAGATATTGGGTGGACCACATCATCGTCGGCGTGGTGCTGAACGTCCTGGTGACCGGCCTGACCAGCTACCTGTTCTCCACGGTGTTGACCCACAACACGGCTGTGTTCTCCTCGACGGTGAGGCTGCCGACCTGGAAGATCCCGCTGTTGTCCCAGATCCCCGTCATCGGGCCGGTGATGTTCGTCCAGAACGTTCTGGTCTATATCATGTACGTCGTGGTCATCCTGTTGCAGGTCCTGCTGTTCAGGTCCCGCTGGGGATTGCGGCTCAGAGCCTGCGGGGAGCATCCGCGTGCGGCCGACACCCTGGGTGTCAAGGTGAATCGCACCCGGGTCCTGAACACCATCCTGGGCGGGGCCATCGCGGGTCTCGGCGGTGCGTACTTCACGATCGCCCATGGGCTGGCCTTCAGCAAACAGATGAGCGCCGGGCGCGGCTACATCGCGCTGGCGGCGATGATCCTCGGCGGCTGGAAGCCCAAAGGAGCCCTGGTGGCCGCCCTCCTGTTCGGATTCGCCGACAACCTCCAGAATGCCCTGGGCGTGGTCGGAGTGCAGGTGCCCTCGCAATTCATGCTGATGGCACCCTACCTGGTGACGATCTTCGCTGTGGCCGGACTGGTGGGAAAGGTCAGGGCCCCGGCGATGGAAGGCAAACCGT
>WREX01000120.1 GCA_009779115.1 Propionibacteriaceae bacterium | reverse complement strand
GAAGGCGTACCCAGCCGGGCCGATTCCCGCGGCCAGCATCATGTAGCCGATCTGGGACATCGTCGAACCGGCCAGCACCTTCTTGATGTCATCCTTCGAACAGCCGATCCAGGCGCCCACCAGTAGGGTGACTGTGCCGACGATGGCGACCGCCAATTGAGCAGCCGGGGTTTGCTCGAAGATCGCGCCGGACCGCACGACTAGGTAAACCCCGGCTGTCACCATGGTGGCAGCGTGAATGAGGGCGGACACGGGAGTGGGGCCCTCCATGGCGTCAAGCAACCAGGCTTGCAATGGAACCTGGGCAGATTTACCGCACGCGGCCAGCAAGAGCATGAAGCCGATGAAGGTCGCCCATCCCATGGACAGTTTCGGGGCGCCCGCGTCAACGGCGGCGAAGGACGAGGACCCGAAGATGGCCAGCATGGCGAAGGCAGCCAGCAGCAAGCCGAGGTCGCCGACCCGGTTCATCACGAACGCCTTCTTGCCAGCGGCGGCCGCGCTCGGGCGTTCCTGCCAGAAGGAGATCAGCAGGTACGAGGCCAGGCCCACTCCTTCCCAACCGATGAACAGGACCAAGTAGTTGTCGGCTAGAACGAGGATGAGCATGGCCGCGATGAAGAGATTGAGGTACGCGAAGAAGCGCCGTCTGTTCGGGTCGTGGGCCATGTAGCCGATCGAGTAGATGTGGATGATCGAGCCGACTCCGGTGATCAGCAGGGTGAACAGGATGGACAGCGGGTCGATCAGCATGCCGACGTTGATCTGCCAGGTACCCGAGGAGATCCAGGTGTACAGGTGCAGGCCCACAGAACGGTCGTTGCTTGACTTACCCAGTAGGTCCACGAAGTAGTACACGGCCAAGGCGAAGGAGGCGATGGGGGCCAAGGTGGCCAGGATATGCCCGAAAGCGTTGGTGACCTTTCCCAGGATCAGCAGCAAGCCAGCCATGGCGGCCGGAATGACGACGAGCAACCAGGCGTACTGATACATCCCCGAAGCGACAACCGGTATGAGTGTCTCAAGCATGTCTATCAGCCCTTCAGCACTATTTCATTGTCGACCGAAGTCGAGCGGCGGGCACGGGAGATCATGACGATGATCGACAACCCGATCACAACCTCGGCGGCGGCGACGACCATTACGAAGAAGGCCGCCATCTGTCCGTCAAGGATTCCCCAGTGGGCACTGAAGGCCACGAAGAGCAGGTTGGCTGCGTTGAGCATCAACTCCACGCACATGAAGATGACGAGGGCATTGCGGCGGATCAGGAAACCGACCAGGCCGACGGAGAACAAGATGACTGCCAACGTGGCATACAGACTAGTCATTGGTCTTCTCCTGTCCGGACTTGGGGTCTTGCGCCGATTGGTCTTCAGCGTCAGGTGTGGGCGCTTGATCGGACTGTACTGGCAGCTCTGGTTGTGCTGGTTGGTCAGGCGTGGGGACCTGGTCAGAACCACCTGGTTGTTCGGGTCCGGCGGGCTGATCCGGTTGCGCCGTGATGGTTTCCGCGTTGGTCGTACTGGTCGGCTCCGTTTCGTCTCCTGCGTCTGCGTCGTCGAAGACCAGAGGTTCGTCTCCAGCAGACTCGATGGCGTCCAAGACATCGTCGTGGGGAGCCCACAGAGCTTCAGGCGTGGCCAGACCGACACGGTCGACCAGGACCTTGGACACCGACTGTTCGGCCACCGTCCCGTTTGGCAACAAGGCCGGGGTGGAGATCGAGTTATGCCGGGCGAAGACACCCGAATTGGGCCGGGGCGCAGGATTGTCGCCGGAGGTGATGAACGCCTCCAGACGTTGTGCGGCACGCTCGACCTGACCGGCTTTCTTCTTGACCTGCTCGGGGTGGGCCAAGACCATCGCCGCCACCGCGGCGGTGATCAGCAAAGCCGCAGTGGCTTCGAACGCGATGACGTACTGGGAGAAGATCAGACTGGCAAGCCCTTGGACGTTGCCGCCGTCGTCAGTGTTCACCTTGGTGACTCCAACGGGGGCACCGTGGATTCCCTGAGCGACAGCCAAGGTGAGCAGGATCAGAACACCCACACCGGCAATGGCGACTGCCACCCGATGGCCCTTGAGCGTCTCCCCCAGCCTGTCCTGGGAGGACACGCCAACCAGCATGATGACGAACAGGAACAACATCAGAACCGCGCCGGTGTAGACGATGATCTGGACCGCGAACAGGAAAGGCGCCCCCAGGCCGGCGTAGATCACGGCCAGGCTGACCATGACCAGAGCCAGGCACAGGGCCGAATAGACCGGCTTCCTGAAAGCGATCAACCCGATCGCTCCGGCGATCGACAACACAGCGCAGATATAGAAGATCACCGCTGTGGCGGTGCCCGGAGGAATGGACAGCAGAATCATGCGGGGTCTCCCTTCTGAGCCGGGAGCAACCGCGACGGTATCCGGGTATCGGTACCGGTGTCGGGCAGTCCGAGGAAGTACGCCTTCTCGTCATCGCCCAGGCGGCGGGGATGGGGAGGTTCCTCCATCCCTTGTAGCAGCGGGGCAAGCAACTGTTCTTTGGTGTAGATCAGGGCCTCCCGGGAGCGATCCGCCAGTTTGAATTCATTGGTCATGGTCAGAGCCCGGGTCGGGCAGGCCTCGATGCACATCCCGCAGAAAATACAGCGCAGATAGTTGATCTGGTAGACCTTGCCGTACCTCTCCCCCGGCGAGTAGCGCTGGTCGTCGGTGTTCTGGCCGGCTTCGACGTAGATGGCGTCGGCTGGGCAGGCCCAGGCGCACAGTTCGCAGCCCACGCATTTCTCCAAGCCATCCGGCCAGCGGTTCAGTTGGTGGCGGCCATGCCAGCGTGCCTCAGTGACCTTTTCCTTGCCCTTCTCCGGATAGCCCTGGGTGAAGGTCTTGCGGAACATGGTCGTGAAGGTGATGGCGAATCCCTTCCAGGCGTCGAGCACACCCATGTCAGGCCTCCTCTTCCTGGTTGCGCCCGTTCAGCACCTCGCCGTCCGGGCCGACCAGGACATCGGCGTACTCCGGAAGAATCTGCCCTGACATCGGAGGCACGGGATACCCTTCCGCGAAGGGGTCGAACACCCCCTGGCGGACAGCGGGCACACGACTCACCTCGGAACGCACCTCTTCCTCCCTCTTGGTCGGCAAGAAGAACAGCAGGATCAAGACGACGATCACCACGGCGACACCAATCAGCAACGCTGTCGTGGAGACCCACCCTGCCGACGCGCCCACGCGGGCGAAGGCGACCACCACGATCCACAGCAGGTTGGCCGGGATCAGCACTTTCCAGCCGAGGTGCATGAATTGGTCGTACCTCAACCTGGGCAGGGCGCCGCGCAGCCAGACGAAGATGAAGATGAAGCATTGGACTTTGATGAGGAACCAGACCGGGCCCATCCATCCCGATTCGAGCCAGCCCAAGCCCGAGATGTCGGTCAGCCATGGAGTGATCGGCCACGGCGCGTGATAACCGCCCAGGAACAGGGTCGTTGCCACCGCCGAGACAGTGGCCATGTTGATGTATTCAGCCAGGAAGTACACCGCGTACCGGAAACCGGAGTAGTCAGTGATGTAGCCCGACACCAGTTCCTGTTCGCATTCGACCAGGTCGAAGGGGGCGCGGTTGGTCTCGGCGACCATCGAGATGACGTAGATGATGAAGCTCGGGAGCAACAAGATCGCGTACCAACTGGGGAAGTGCGCTGAGGTGAACAGCCCCCACTGCTCGCTCTGCGCAGAGACAATGTCGGCAGTGGACATCGACCCCGCGTACATGAAGACCGCCACCAGCGACAGTCCCATGGCGATTTCGTACGAGATCATCTGGGCAGTGGACCTAATCGAGCCGACAAGGGAATATTCCGAGGTGGACGCCCACCCGGCCAAGACGATTCCATAGATGCCGACCGCCGCGACCGAGAGGATGAAGAGCACCCCCATGGGCAGGTCGGTCAGCTGGAGGTTGGTCCGTACGCCGAACATGGTGACCTCGCCGCCGAGCGGTATGACCGCCCAGGCTGTGAAAGCTGCCGTGCCGGTGAGGATCGGGGCCAGGGTGAAGATCACCTTGTCGGCGCCGGTGGGACGGAAATCCTCCTTGAAGAGCGCTTTTGTGCCATCGGCCATCGCCTGGCCCAAGCCGAGCGGCCCGTTCATGGTGGGGCCCTTGCGGTGCTGCATCTTGCCCACGACCCGGCGTTCGAACCACACGTTGAAGATGGTGTACGCCAGGAGGAAGACCACGATGACCACGACTTTGATCAGGATGATCCACCATGGATCAGCCCCGAAAACCGCCGTATCTAAAGGACTCATTCCTCACCCTCTTTCTTCGAGCCTGACGCCGCTGTGAGCGTCACCGCCACTCCCACACCGACTCCGATGGAACTCAGGGCCGCGTTCCTGGCCCGCGAGGGCACCCACACGACACCGTCGACCATGGTCGGCTCAACCCGCAGCGGGAAGGTCACCGACCCCTTCCCACCGGTGAGTTGGACCAAGGAACCCTCCACGAGTCCCTCCGCACGCAAGGTCTGCGCGGAAATCCTGGCAACCGGGGTTCGGGCCATGGCCAGCAGGTCATCAGCGCCATCGAGGCAACGAGAGTCGTCGAGCAACTCTCGCCAGGTCGATACCACCACGCCCTTGATCTCGGACTGGGCCGCCGCGACGAGAATCTCCTTGACCCGGGGGCCTTCCCACACCGGCAAGTCATCCAACTCGTCCTTGGCCGCGCCTGGTGTGCGGAAACCGAGGTCGGCTCCCATGGCCTGGGACAAAGCGGACAGGACCCGGATCTCGGTCATCGGAGAGCGCGGGTTGGTCACGACCTGGTTCACCGGACAGGAGCGATGCTCCCAGTTGAGGAAGGTGCCTTCGGTCTGCTCCAGGGGATCGACCGGCAAGATGACGTCGGCCTGGGTGGCGATATCGGACATCCGCGTTTGGAGAGCGACTACGAACGCGTTGTTCGCCGCAGCCAGTGCCAACTCGGGATCCGCGCAGTCCCCGGCCTCGACACCGGCGATGACCAGGGCGGGAAGCTGGCCTTTGGCAGCAGCGTCCAGTTGGGCCATGGTGTCCAGTCCCGGGGTGGTTGGCAGATCGCCCGGCCAGATCCGGCTCATCTGAGCCACGGCGGCTTCCTCGGCAACGGGCCTTCCACCTGGCAGGACAGCGGGCAGGCATCCAGCCTCGACAGCCCCGACCTCACCGGCGCGGCGCGGGATCCAGGCCAGCCGGGCACCCGTGGTTTGAGCCTTGTCGACCAGGACGGTCAAGCTGCCCGGAATCTGAGCCGCCCGTTCGCCCACGAAGACGATCGTGTCCGCATCCATCTCCAAGTCAGCCAGCACTTGCGGTGTGTCGTACGGGCGGGCGGGAATCAGGGTGGCGTTGAGCTTGGCTGAGCCACGCGTGAGGAAGGGGGCCACCGTCTGGATAGCCAGGCCCTTCTTGCGGTTGGCCTTGCGCAAGCGCAGGAAAACGTTGGGCGATTCCTCCTCCGGTTCGAAGAAGACGAGGATGGCTTTCTTGGCTGTGCTCAGGTCGGCGTAGGTCACCGAATCAGCCAGCGTCCGGCCGGCGACATAGCGTGCAAGGAACCTGGCCTCTTCGTTGCTGGCGGCCCGGGCTCTGAAGTCGATCGAGTTGGTCTTCAGGACAGTCCGGGCGAACTTGGAGTAGGCGTACGCGGTCTCGACCGTCAACCGCCCACCGGTCAGCACGCCGACCGACCCTGCTGCACGCTGCAATCCCTGGGTGGCGGCGTCGAGGGCCTCGGGCCACGACACCTGGACCAACTGGCCGTTACGACGGACCATCGGGCGGGTGATCCGGTCCGAACCCCGCGCGGACACGAAACCGAAGCGTCCCTTGTCGCACGACCATTCGTCGTTGACATCCGGATTCTCCCCGGCGTAGCGGCGGCGTACATCGAAATGGCGGGAGTCGACGCGCAACTGACATCCCGACGCACAGTTCTCACAGGTCGTGACCGTGGAGACCAGGTCGAACGGCCGCGCCGAGAAACGGTAGTCGGCCGATGTCAGGGCGCCCACCGGACAGATCTGGATGACGTTTCCGGAGAAGTACGAGTCGAAAGGCTGATCGGGGTAGATGGCCACCTGTTGTTTGGCGCCGCGTTCGACCAGGTTGATGAACGGATCGCCCGCGATCTGGTCGGCGAACCGG
>WREX01000119.1 GCA_009779115.1 Propionibacteriaceae bacterium | reverse complement strand
TTGCCAGTCCGCCGAAACCTTTCCAGGGTCGATCGTAACCGCCACCGTGCTGACGCCGTTCTTGGTCTCCTCTCCGAGATTGGTCACCTGGCATTTCTGGCCTTCGATCAGTATCGTGCTGGCTTGCCCGCCACCTGCCTGGCAAGCAGACAAAGACAGGCAGGCAACAATGCCAATGACTGCCGCAACAAGTCGTTTCATGAGCTGTACCCCCATTCGTGTCCCTCCATCTTCGGCGATCATCATACGGGAGGTCTGGACGAAGACCCACATCAAGGAACGTCTGTCCGTGGCAAGGCCTCAAGCCGGGCGAGTTCGGCGCACGCAGTGTCGGCTTTCCTGCCCAGTCCTGGGCTCGTTGGACGGCAGGCCGACCACATCGTGGATGGCCTGGCGAGTCACGGCGGCGAGTCCTCGGTTGGATTCCGCGGGTCAGGGAACTAGAAGGTAGGATAGCGACAAGATTACCAACGGTGATAAGTGAGGTTTGGTTGAGATGGCGTCGGGGACGACAGAGGACAAGACGCGAGAGGTTGTCGAGCGCTTCCGCGCCATTCATGGGGCGCGCTACGGCTACGGTGAGGTCCGTTTCTACGGCACGAAGGTCAAAGTCAGGATCCTGTGCCCCGAGCCGGGTCACGGCGTGTTTGAGCAGACCCCCGAGAATCACCTCAACGGGTCAGGGTGCCCCCTTTGTAAAGGCCGAAACATCTGGGAAACCAGGGCGGCCAATGGTCCCCGAGAGGGCAAGTCATTCGCCGACCTCCGACCAAAGTGGGTCTACCAGTGGGACGTTGAACGCAACGGTGGCTTGCGGCCCGAGCGCGCCTATCCAACTTCAGGGAAGGTCGTCTGGTGGCACGAACCTGAGTGCGACCACCGATGGCAGCAAAAAATCAGCGATCGCGGAGTCGCTGCACAACAGTGCCCTGTCTGTACGGGGGACATTTTCCAACCAGGAGTGAACGACCTAATCACGTTATGCCCCGATCTCGCAAGAGAGTGGCACCCGGTCAGAAACTCTCCGCTGACACCTGGCGAACTGAGCGTGAGCAGCGGGCAACGAGTCTGGTGGAAGTGCACGACCTGCGGGAACGAGTGGGAAGCCAAGGTCAACGCTCGCACAAAGGGGAACCGCACAGGCTGTCCAGCATGCGGGACGGCACGCATTTGGGAGAAGCGTGGGAAGCCCGCGCTTGAGAACTCAGTTGCTGGTCGCGCTAGTTCGGAAGTGCTCGCACAGTGGAGTCCCCGAAACGACGTCGCACCCCAAGATGTCTACTTCGGCAACACCTCCCTCGCTGTGTTGTGGGTCTACCACGGCTGTCACCACGAGTGGCAACAGAGTGTCTATTACCGCGCGAAGGCGGCACCCGGCTGCCCTGTCTGCGACGGTCGCGTCATCGTTGCCGGAATCAATGACCTCGGAACCACCAACCCGACAGTCGCGGCGAGATGGCACCCAACGCTAAACGGCGAGGTTGCGCCTCGCGATCTGCGCCCGTTTTCAAACAAGAAGTTCTGGTGGGTGTGCCCGATCTGCAAGCAACCGTACGAGCGCACTGTCACAGGCATGGTGTCCAAAGGGTCGGTCCTTTGTCGTGACTGCGCTCGTAAAGCGGGTGGCCAGAAGAGGTCAGCTCCCGTTCCTGGCCATTCTTTTGCCGACGAATACCCCGACCTGGCGCGCGAGTGGCACCCAACCCTTAACGAGGCGTTACGCCCGAACCAAGTTCGTTCCGGTTCGAACAAACCAGTTTGGTGGATGTGCAGTTTTGGGCACACATGGTCAGCAAAGCCTTCGGAGCGGACGTCACCGCGCACTCGGCGGACGTGTCCTCATTGCACGCCAGGCTCAAATGGCGAGCGCGCCATCGTGGATGTGTTGAAGGAGCACGAGATCATGTACGAGCGTCAGTGGTCAGACTCGCCTCTGCGAGACCAGGGCGTCTTGCGGTATGACTTCATGCTGCCCGTGACCCGCACTCTGATTGAGTTCGACGGCGAGCAGCACCGTCGCCCCACCAGGTTCGGCAACCAGTCTGAGGCCGATGCCATCACTGCGTTTGACGAGCAGCAGCGCCGAGACAAAATGAAGACGGAGTGGGCACGCGACAACGGGTGGACGCTCATTCGGATCAGCTCAATCCCGACAGTCGAAGGCATTCTTCGCGCGATCGGGGTCATTTGACAAAGCTCAGGGCGAAGCGTGGGCTCGTCACAGCCACCGCACCGTGCCGTGGCGGGTGCCCTGTCTCCAATGAGTCGGCATATGCCTGGTGTTCGGGAGTAACTTGGTTTCGTCAGTGTCAAAACGATTGACGCTCTGGCTTGCGCGTGGCGGCCGCAGCATGCTGTAACGGACGTGCGCGGCGACCAGCGCATCTCCGACTTCCTGGCCGCCCACGCCTCACCGGCGGTGTGGACCGACCCGGCCATGGTGTCCGACTTCCTCCACGCCTTCTACTTCGCCTCACCCGGCCCGGCGTTCGCCGACCAGCAGGTGACGATCCGAATCCCTGAAGGTGCCGACCGGTTGTATGCGACCAGCCTGGTGACCGACAACCCTTTCGACGCCCGCCTGATCGCCGAGCCGATCCACCGGCCCGGCGGCAACCCGTCTCTTGGTAGTGCCCCCACCTTCGCCGTCGAAAAGGTATCCCATCCACATGGATGGCAATCTCGAGTGTTCGGGGGCCGCTCCTGAGTCGGCCCACCCATCGGACCGGCAAATTGCGTTACCACCGGAGCGCAAGTCCTTGTTCCGATAGAATGGGTTGGGTGCGGGGACGCAGATGAGGAGTGAGAACGTATGCCGATGGTTGATCGAACCGTTGAAAAAGCTGCCGAGAGAGCACGGGACGGATATTGCCCAGTGCGACAGTGGCACCATCCTTGACATGGATGCTTCTGGCGGCGTGGCCGAATGTTTCCACTGTGACTGGAAGTGTGATGTGTCCACGGAGCCTGTTCTTCATCCGTTACTGAAGCAGTCATGGGTCGACTGGGTCGCTCGCCAGTGATTTGACAGCGCCCCGTTGAGCCCTTGCCCACGTGAAGACCTCTTGAGATCAAGGCTAGCTGAAAGTTCGGCCTGCCTTTCGAGGCCTGTCGGTCTGTCCGGCAAGGCCGAAAGCGGCACACAGTTGCCGATGTAGTGGGTCCACTTGAGCCTCGACTGCCAACCGTGTGGTCCGATGACAAGGAGAAGCATGGCGAAGCTCGGGCCAATCGGCCCACATGAACACCTGGGCGAAGCGGGAGGCCCATTGGGCGTCGATGGTCAGCCAGCGTCGGATGAGCCGCTCGAACTGTCGCCCTTATCACGCTCAGAAGTCGACTGGGCGGTGAGTTGGGCCAGGAGGGCTTCCACGCTTGACTACATGGTCTCTACAGTCCCCCACCTCACCGACACTTTGCCCCACCCATGCCACCCCGCTGACCAGCCGAGACGCCGACGCCTGGCTGTGCTGTGATTCCAGAGTTTATCGGTGCAGGGACGGCCTGGTGGTCTGAGAAAACGGATGAAGGTCCGACCACTCGCTCAATCGTGCGGGCCCTAGTGGACGGTACTCGAACTATTGCAGAACTGCCGAAATGGCTGGTCAGGTGCCCCAGAATCCGACGATGAGGGACAGGCCACAGCCCGTATGCCCCCTCGAGGCCGTCTACTAGTTGGCTATCGAGCTCGGCATCAGCCTCCAGATCGTCAGCGAAATCCTCAAACGAAAGGGCATCTGCATACGCATGCGGGGCATCCGCGAGGAACCACGTGAGAGGTCGTCAGTTGACAGGCGTGAACCCGTCGACGGGGCGGAACCTCCTCGTGCACAAGGGAGGTTGACGTGAGACCCTTTCCAGCCGCAAGTGTGGGCCATCGCCAGCCGGTGACAACGGCCGCACCATTAGGGATCAACCTCAGAAAGGGCACCCGCGACAACCCCCTGCCGACGCGCCACACTGAGAATCAGCCCCGCTCTGAGAACTGTGTCACGCCACTGGCCACAACCGCCGGTCACAAAATAGCGGGAAACTCGCCCGCCAAGGCGCACTCATATAGTTTGCCGAACTTACGAAACGTCTCGTGCAACGAGTGACCTTCCGAAACAAGGCGCCGCGAGGAACTTCCGAACCTTTTTCGACGCCCATCGTCTTCCAGCACTTTGAGTAATGCACCGGCAAATCCACCAATGTCACCGACAGGCACTAGATAGCCATTGTCGCCGTCACGGCATAGTTCCTTTAGTGCTGCCGCGTTGACTGCAACTAAGGGCAGACCACAGGCCAATGCCTCCAAGCTCGCTACGCTCTGTAACTCGGCCTGGGAGGTAATTGCAAACACCTTCGCACGGCGCGCGAGCGCCAACTTCTCATCGTCGCTAACATGCCCGGTCAGATGCACTCGATTCCCGATGCCCAGCAAACGCGTCAAAGCTAATATTTCTTTGCTTGCGTTCCCGCACCCGGCAATTACCAGATCTGCGGCAGTTTTCCCTGCAATCACTGCGAACGACCTTACCAACATTCCAAGGTTCTTTTCTTTGGCGACGCGTCCAACGTACAGCACAAAGTCGTCAGGTATGTGAAGACGATCCAGATGCCTGGCATCACCAGCAACTGATTCGGCTGAGAGAGGACGGTAATAATCGATGTCAACCCCATTGCTGATGTCGTACAATGGCCGGGCCAGGCCAGAGTCAAGCAACAACTTGGTGGCACTCGGAGTCGGCGAAGTAACAGCATCGAATCTATTGTGAAAGCTCGCCAAACGATGCCAAAAGAACTGTTTCATCAATCGTGTTTGTGCCACCTTTCCGATGTTCAAGAGAACATTCTCCGGCATTAGGTGGTTCGTTGCGACAATAGGAATGCCGCGATCGCGGGCGAGGCTTAACAGTCGATTGGCGGAGAACCACATTGTATTGACATGAATCACGTCAGGACGAAATGTATCGACCGCCTCGCAGAAAAGACCACTCGGTCGGTATGATATTGTGTAACCTGCCGCGAGCGGTGGAAAATGAGCACTTGGCGTTCGGAAAATGAGCGAGCCACCGTCATGTTCAACGTATGCCCTCATCCTCCGACCGGGCGCAACGATCGCAACATCGTGACCGTGCTTGAGTAGTTCGTGAGCCAACCAGTGCTCAAACCTCGCACCACCATCTTGGTTGGGCCAATAACTCTCACTTTGAAGCAGAACTCGCATGGGATATCCTAAAAGTGTCTGGATGGGCGGAGGCGCTGCTCTGGTCTCGTGGCAGACGCGACCAAATAAGCTAGGCGTGTCGAGACTTGCACACTCGGGCTTTTCCACATCGATGGGTGGGCGGCGGTACCAGAGCCTCTTGTTCGGGATGGTTCGTGAACAGAGCGAAACGGAATGACTCTTCACGAATACCGTCATTCTTTGCGAAACCGATGATAATCCACACGAGCAGCGCTGCAACTGTGCAGTAGATCATGATGTTGTACCAGCGCCCAAGCCAATGCCACAGGTGTTGCTGGCTAAGAAACACGATAATGCCATAAAGACAAGCCAGAGCGAGGAGACCATTGAGAATCATCATCTGCTTGTTTGGCGCGTTGTTTTGCACGAAACGGCCAATGTATTTACTATTCCACAGGTACAGCTGATCCGAGCGTCGACGATTAATTTCATCTTCGATGAATGCTGAGTAGCCACGAATGATGGCGACACTTCTAGTGAGAGAAAGAATGTAGGAGAGCCCAAGCAGGACGAGCCCTGGGACAAGATACGGCGCAACATCTCTGAGGGGGCGAAACCAGGTGGTGTTCTGGGTCGCTAGTATTCCCACGAAGAGAGTCACAATCGTGGTGACAATCAGTGGGTAGTGCGATTCTATCCGCGCGATCTCCTTATTAAGCTGACGCCAGTGATCCGTGAGGTCGTCCAGAGCATCCTGCTCCGAGATCCGAGGCACCGAGGCCTTCATGTTGTCGCATCTCCTCGTGTCTAGATGGCGGCAGACAGAACGGAAGTCTGCCACTTGCGCCTTGGCTCCTGCCGCGATGATGGGATCCCTTTGGGCCAGCCCCAGTCATTGTTGACTTTCAGACGACGGCTCAACATGGGCTGAAGCCAGCGTGGAGCATAGGGGATTCGAACCCCTGGCCTCTTCCATGCCATGGAAGCGCGCTACCAACTGCGCCAATGCCCCGAAAGCGTCTCTACGTTACCCGATGGGTAGCCCGCGAGGCAACTGACAC
>WREX01000118.1 GCA_009779115.1 Propionibacteriaceae bacterium | reverse complement strand
GACAGTGCAGGCGTCGACACTGGATCCAGACGATCACCGCCCAGCCGATGTCCACCTGAACCACATTTGGGGTTCGAGGGTCACGCGATCCGTCGTGCGGACGGCGGCACATGACACTTCAGCAGTCCCCCGGGACCGCGCAGGCAGTGGTCGGAAAGTCTGACTCGTGTCACTACCATGGTCGTATGACATCACAGTGGGGACGCAAGACGACGGGCGTACGGGCGGTGGCTCAGGTTGCATCGGACCGGGTCGACAACCGGATTGCCATTGTGACTGGGGGTTATGCAGGCATGGGATTGCGGTGCGTCGAGGCTCTGGTTGGCCGGGGGGTTTCGGTGGTGGTTCCGGCCCGCGACATGACCAAGGCCCGGGCGGCACTACGGGGCTTGCCGAGTGTGGTGATCAGGCCCATGGACTTGATGGACCCGGATTCTATCGACGCTTTCGTTGGCTGGTTCACGAGTAACTATGATCGTTTTGATTACTTGATTGGGTGCGCGGGCATCATGACGCCACCTCTGCGGCGGGATGGGCGTGGGCACGAATCGCAGTTCTCAACCAATCATTTGGGTCATTTTCACCTGGCGACACGCCTGGCGGAGTTGCTGGCTGCCAGCGACGGACATCCCCGGCTGGTCTTGGTGTCGTCGCGGGCACAACGGATCGCGGGGAACCTGACCGGGAAGTCCCACATCGACGCGGACGGAACTGTGCGAGGCGACGATCCATTACCCGACTCAGCGGTCTCGGGCATCAACCTCGACGACCCTGACTGGGTGACGACACCGTACGAGCCGATGCTCGCCTACGCGGCGTCAAAGACAGCCAACGTACTGATGGTGGTCGAGTTCGACCGCCGCTGGCGCGATCGTGGAGTACGGGCCTTCGCGGTTCACCCTGGGCTGATTCCGGGTACTGACTTGGGGCGCGAGCACCACATCCCGGCCCTCGTTCGTCGGCTGGTGGGTACGCGCGCAGCTGTGGCAACTATCAATGTGCTGCGCCGGGTGACCGGTCAGGTACATGGCGAGGGCGACAGGTTCAAGACAGCAGCCCAAGGTGCCGGTACGGTCTTATGGGCGGCGCTGTGTGAAGACTTGGACGGCCAGGGTGGCGCGTACTGCCAGGACTGCCATGTGGCACCAGTGGTCAGCGACCCGAGAACAGAAGACGGGGTCTTCACCTGGGCAGTCGACCCGGACAAGGCAAGTCGACTGTGGCAATTGAGCGAGTCGCTCATCCCGACCACTGGTTGACAAGCGTCAATGTGACGGATTACCCCTGATGCAGGTCATGAAAGTTCTACACTACGATGCTTCAACCGTCGGGAGGAGACCTCGATGAGATTCGCTCGAAGTCGAAACGCAGTATTCCCGCTCCTGCCTTGTTCAACCCTGAGGGCTCGGCTTGATGTAGTACGCGCCCCGCTTGGCTCCACACATCTCGATCTTGCCTTCGTCCCGCAAGCGCATCAGCAGTAGGCGGGCCTCTGGAGAGGACATGAGGCAAAGTTTGGCGACTTCGGCTCTCGTGACGCGGCCGTACGTTTCGATGTAGCTCATGACCATTTGCTCCTGCTGGAGGGGGTCGATGCCTCGCACTCGAACATACGCACTACGGTCCTCAGCGATTCGGTAGAACGCCGCGCTGAGGTGGAAGCGCCGGTTCCTTCCGTTGCCACGGTCCTCAAGGAGTCCCATCTGAGTCAGTTGGCTCAGTGCTGCGCGGGTGGTCGAGGGCAGTAGCCGAAGACCACTGGTCAAGTCGGTCACAGACGATGGCCCCATCGCCTTGATCTCATGAAGAATTCGGAGGGGATCAAGAGTCAAGTACGATTGGTGTTCCTCTTCGTAGTTGAGGATGAATCGGACCATGTCGAGGTCAGCCCCTCCGGTGGGGATGCTGACCGTCACGCTGCGATCAGTACTTCGGGTGAAATCTGGCCCGCTGCGGCCTGCTCGCAAGAGTGAAAGGTACATCTCGGGGATACCTCGACCAGCGCGGTCGACCAGTCCGGCCCGTTTGAACGCGGCGGCAATGATCGCACTGCGGGGTCGCGATTCGACGATTAGGTTGTCGAGGGTGACTCCGGGCGGGAAACCGCCCGGGCTGGCCACTGTTAGTTCGTCAACCGAAAGTTGCACACGAATCGGACCGTTCTCCGTGTAGTCGCGGTGAATGAGCGCATTGACGATGGCCTCACGGGCAGTTGAGTCGGGGATTCGCGGCACGCTGACGCGGTGAAGGCCAAGCATCACTTCGTACTCAGAGTTCCGGATGCGCAAGCGTTCGTACAGCTCGTCTGCCGCTCGGAGCAAAGGGTGCCGCAGTGACTCATTTACGGTAAGGTCGCGCCCGTTGAACTCCTGGAACAGGCACTCTGCTGTTGGGATGAAACGAGCCAATGCGTCGGATGTCCCGAAGAGTAGCACTGCGCCGATGGTCACGCCTGATTCGCCATTCACCAGCCGAAGGGCTCTGAGGATCTCCTGGTTCCCCGAGTCAATCAGGGCGTCGTCTCCGCGTTGCGATCGCGCGCCGCGACGGAAGCGATCAAACTCGACCGGGTCGAGATCATCATAGGTGGCGTCAGGGAGCACAACTTCTGCATAGTCCCGACCAGTCATACTGAACCCGGCTGAGAGCATCTCCTGGGGACGGTAGGGAACGCATTCTGGTCGGCCATCGAGCCTGAGAGAGCGTCGCTTGTAGAGCCCGGACTTCATGCCGACAGGTGTAGTGGCCTTCGGGACCTCGATCGCCACCACATCGAGACCATCGACGACAACGAGTTCCACAGATGCGGCGATCGGCGGGTCAGCAAGGTTAAGAAGCAGTGCCGCGATCCGATCTGGGTCTGTGCGATCGCCATGTCTCTTGGCAAGGCCTGTGATCGTCCCATCATCGTCGATGCCGAGGCACAGGAGTCCGCCGTCTCCGTTGGCCAGGCACATCGCCGCCTCGACAATGTCCGAGTCGCTCAGATCATGTGGCTGGCGTCCACGCTTGAATTCGACCGTGTAGGTCTCGCCGTGCGCGGCGATGGCTCGCAGTGAGGACGCATCCATACGGCCATAATAACTAAACTTATGGTTTTCATCAAGTAAATTCTTTGCGGAGCCAAAACTTTTGGTAATTATGGACAGTCACGCTCGGGAAGACTCCCGAAAACTGACGATCATCTGCTCTCGGCCTTCGTCATTGTGGGTCTAGCTGGACGTTGCCAGAACTATCCATTAACCATCAAATTTGCTAGTCAGACATGATTATGATCAGACGAAAATGTCCACGGTATGGGACCATTGAAGGTGAACTCGCGTCTACTCGGACCCCGGGAGCCACTGCTCGATGTTTCGGTGGATGATGCCGTTTTATAAGTAGTCCAGTTCATTGGTTGACAAAACGTACTGTAGATAGTTGTCTCAGAATCCACGGACGAATGAAAAATCGCGGGCATGGGTTTCTTCGACGCCTAGGAGGTAACACACGAGGTAGTAGTTGACGTCGCCGACGGGGGGTAACGCTGTGTGCGCAAGTGAACCGGTCACAGTACCGACTTCTCATCTGTTCATCGGCAGGCGATTCGACGATCAGGCAAGTACGTACCGGGTGTCGCCGAACCTAGCTTGGATGTCTAGCTCGCCTCCCAGAGCCTCCACATAGCGCCGTAGCGTTGCCACTTGGGTACGATCAATGTCCCCCCGCTCGATGGCGGAGACACGGTTCTGCCCGACACCCAGATCCTCGGCAAGGGCAACCTGGGTGATGGATTGCTCCTGACGTACCTCACGAAGTTTCCAAGCACGAACTTGCCGCTGCAAGTCCTGCACCATCGACTCCAGTTTGTCTGGATCGATGGGACGGTGAGCAAGCTGCTCTTCCAGTGTGACGCTCATGGTGTGTCCTTTCTTCTCTCCAGTTCCTTCAAGTGCTCTTCATAGCGTTGCTCAGCCAGTGGGATGTTCACCGCGTACCACCGATCCCACTTGTTTGTCTTATCGCCCCCGGCAAGGAAGAACGCTGAACGCACGGGATCGAACACGAACAGCATCCTGACCACCTGACGGCCAGGTGTCGGTGGTCGCAACTCCTTGAGGTTCGCCAGCCGCGAGCCTGTGATCGTGTCGACCAGTGGCCTACCCAGTGAAGGGCCTTCACGGCTGAGTACGACCAGGGCAGCCATGACGGCTTCATAGGTTGGCAGGTCCAGACTGTCCAACCACTGCTGAACGGCCTGATCCATTGCGATTCGCCACGTCACACATTCAGACTAGCACAAGAGCATGGTACTACTCATATATGATGAATCGGGGAAGTAAGGCGCACTTGTTGACCTGGCGTCATGAGTCGGCTCGGGACCGAGTTGATGCCAGGGTCATCCTTGATGATGTGCTCTCGCACGTTCCGATTCCAGCCCTCGGCAGCATCATTCTCAGCATGCCAGTGGCACTCTTCACCAAACACTGAACCGGACCGGTGGACCCGGGCCAAGCCTGGATGCACCGATTCAAGGCTGCTCCGCGACACCGTGGAGGTACGCTGGCTCGTCGGGCGTCGCTCAACAGACGTCCAGTCTGCCCTCACGCCACCCGCCGACCCATCGCACCCCCACAGTGCCGCTCGCGACGCCAGCAATCGGTGCATCCAGGCTAAGGCCCGAGGAGGGCGAACGGTACAACTGCGACACCATCGCGGCGGCGGTACGCGTACGGGCCGGTGGTGATGCAGATTCGGTCGACGACGCGATCACCGAGTTGGCTGTGCAACCAGTTGAGGTGGCGGACGTCATGGTCTGAGACTGTGCCGGACACTTTCACCTCGATGGCGACCACTCGCCGGTCATCAGATTCGACGATGATGTCGATGTCATGGTTGGTGTTGTGGGTACGTAGGTGCCCGATGGTCGCGTGCGCAGCTTGGGCGTACACTCTGACCGACTGGACAACCAGTGACTCGAAAAGCGCACCCAGCCAGGTGCTGGTGGCAGCGACGGTCGTCACCCGTTGACCTTCACCTCGCAACAATCCATCGATACCGACGCCAACCAAACGCGCGGCCAAGGCCGGATCGACCAGATGGTGTTTGGGTGTTCTCGTCAACCGGGTGAGAGGGGAAAACGTGGGAATCCAGGCTTCGACCGAGTCAAGCACGTACAAACGTGTCAAGTGTTCACGGTAGCTGGAGACAGTCTGGCGGGCTGGCTTCTCTGACTCACCGGGAGTGGCCGCGTCGAGGATGGTCGAATAGGCCGCATCGGTGGCGGTGGCCGCCGCGTACGCCGCCATCCAGCGCTTGAGAGCCGCCGGTCGTCTGACCAGGACATCATTCTCAGGCAGTTCACGCTCAATGATTCGAGCAATATAGCCTTCTAGCTGAGCGGATCGCGCGGCAGTTGGCAGGCCCCGGATGCCAGGAAAACCAGAGCGTACGATCTCCTCGGCATAGTCAGGTACGTTGACATCTGTCGTTCCTTCGATGTCTGGTTGCTCTGCGGCAAGCATGGCCCGCAGTGAAACGGTCGGCTGCGCGATTCCTCGTTCGACCAACGACATCGGGCGTAGTCGGAGCGACACTATTCGCCCCGCGCCGGAATGAATCCGTACGGCGGGCCCAACGCCGGCCGATCCCGTCAACAGAAAGCGACCGCCAGTGTTATCGTCATCGACAGCCCGGCGGATCCGATCCCACACACTCGGTTCAAGCTGCCACTCGTCGATCAGAACCGGCGGGCGAACCTGAGTGACAAGATCATAGTTGTCAGCCACACTGCGACGCTGATTCGGGTCGGCAAGATCCAAGATCGTCGCAACTCGTTGGCGAGCCATGGCAGTTTTTCCCACACCCTTTGCCCCCTCAATCGCTATCGCGGCGAGGTGGGGGAACAACTCATCAAGCTCATCATCCAACAGGCGATACTGATACGACATGGCTCTAACCTAACACTTCAACACTGTTCTATCTAACATTTCAACAAGTTTCTATCTAATATTTCAACTAAGTTCTACCTAACATCTCAACACATCTCCGCTGAACATGCCAAAACTGACAGTGGGCGGCGCGGGTGGGCGGCGCGTACCTGACTATCATGGGAGCCGGACCCACTGGATTTGTGGTTGTTGTACGGCCGGACCGGGGCGCGCATCAGGTGTGGATCGGTGGCTCCTTGTTGAATGGTTCTCAGTGGGGAAACTCGTGGAGGTCTTCAAGGTCGTGTGATCTGGACCACCTCGGCGTCATCCCCGTT
>WREX01000117.1 GCA_009779115.1 Propionibacteriaceae bacterium | reverse complement strand
TTGTGAGCCAGGAATTGAGGCAAGGCTGGTGAGAGAGAGTGGTTTCATGGCGTTGACCCAGGATGTCAAGGCGGAACTCGCCGTTCTGCCAATAGCGAAGTACTGTTGTCGTCGGGCGGAGGCAGCGACGATGCTCCGCTTCGCTGGGGGCCTCCACATTACGGGGGGCGGCAACATCATGGTGGAGGCAGAGTTCGACATCGGTGCGGCTGCCCGGCGTCTGCGTGTGGCCATCACTGAGATTTTCGGGCTCAGCAGCGAACTGATCACCGTCAAGGGGTCGGGCCTGCGCCGCGGGACGCGTTACCTCGTACGCCTGGTCAAGGATGGACCGGCGATCGCGCGCCTGACCGGACTGATCGACGCCCAGGGCCGACCGGTGAGAGGACTGCCCGCAGGAATCGTCGGAGGCGGGATGTGCGACTCGGTGTCCGCCTGGAGAGGCGCTTTTCTTGCCCACGGCTGCCTGACCGAACCCGGCCGGTCCATGGCGATGGAAATCACGGCTCCGGGGCAGGAAGCTGCCATGGCCCTGGTAGGAGCGGCACGCCGGCTTGGAGTGATGGCCAAGGTACGCGAGGTCAGGGGCGTCGAACGGGTGGTGATCCGCGACGGGGACTCCATCGCCATCATGCTGACCAAGATGGGCGCCCATGAGACCCGTCTGAAATGGGAAGAGCGCCGCCTGCGCCGGGAAGTCCGTGCGTCGGCCAACCGGCTGGCCAACTTCGATGACGCCAACCTGCGCCGTTCCGCCCGTGCGGCTGTGACGGCCAGTGCCCGGGTCAGCCGGGCCTTCGACATCCTGGGCGACGACGTGCCCGAGCACCTGCGCGCCGCCGGGCAATTGCGCATCCAGCACCAACAAGCCAGTCTGGAAGAACTAGGCGGCTTGCACGATCCCCAGTTGACCAAGGACGCCATCGCAGGCCGGATTCGCCGCCTGCTGGCCCTGGCCGACAAAAAGGCCCAAGAAATGGGCATCGACTCCACAGAAGCCGGTCTCGGTTTCGAGGACGATTAGGCAACAACCGTCGCCGTCAAGCCGAGGCCGAACCACCCGGGTTCAAGCTCGTTCGTCTCTCCCGTGACATGCACACATGATCTGTCCCAAAGTGCCCGGTGCACACACACCCTACTAGCGGCAAGAAATCGGAAATCTGGGTAGGCTAAGAACAGCAGATCCTGTGATCTGCCTCACAGTGCGGCGCGATCGTCGCGTCCACACCAACAGAAGGAGTTTTCCGCATGACCGTTAAGGTTGGCATCAATGGTTTTGGCCGTATCGGGCGCAATTACTACCACGCTCTCATCGGTGCAGGCGCTGATGTGGAAGTGGTCGCCGTCAATGATCTGACCGACAACCACACCTTGGCCCATTTGCTCAAGTACGATTCGATCCTCGGCCGTTTCCCCGGCACCGTGTCGTACGACGACAATGCTCTTTACGTCGATGGCAAGGAAATCAAAGCCTTCGCCGAGCGTGACCCTTCCAACCTGCCGTGGGGCGATCTGGGTGCGGACATCGTCATCGAATCCACTGGTTTCTTCACCGACGCGGACAAGGCCAAGGCCCACATCGCAGCGGGCGCCAAGAAGGTCCTGATCTCAGCCCCGGCGAAGAACGAGGACATCACGATCGTCATGGGAGTCAACGATTCCCTGTACGACCCGGCCCGCCATCACATCATCTCGAATGCCTCCTGCACGACGAACTGCCTGGCTCCCATGGCCAAGGCGCTCAATGACGGCATTGGTATCGTCAGGGGACTGATGACCACGATCCATGCGTACACCCAGGATCAGAACCTCCAGGACGCTCCGCACAAGGATCTGCGCCGGGCCCGCGCGGCGGCGCTCAACGTCGTCCCCACGACCACAGGCGCGGCCAAGGCTGTCGCTCTGGTCCTGCCTGAGCTGAAGGGCAAACTCGATGGCTACGCTTTACGTGTTCCCGTTCCGACCGGGTCGGTCACCGACCTGACCTTCGAGGCTCCGCGCGAGACCTCGGTGGAGGAGATCAACGCGATCGTCAAGGCTGCCGCCGAAGGCCCGCTGAAGGGCATTCTGGAATACAACGAGGATCCCATCGTGTCCAAGGACATCGAAACCTACCCGGCCTCGTCCATCTTCGACGCTCCGCTGACCAAGGTTATCGGCAACCAGGTCAAGGTGGTCGCGTGGTACGACAACGAGTGGGGTTACTCCAACCGTCTGGTCGACCTGACTGTTCTGGTCGGTTCCACATTGTAAGCAACACAGCGTGAGGGGTGAGTCCGTGTGGCTCACCCCGTCATCACGCACGCACGGTCCCTCGCCACATCCTGAGCACTCAACCCCATCCATCCAGAAAGGCCCATGCCATGAAATCCATTGATGACATCAAAGATATCGCGGGGAAGAGTGTCCTCATCCGCTGCGACTTCAACGTACCGCTGCACGGGGATCGGATCACCGATGACGGTCGGATCCGGGCTGCCCTGCCCACGTTGACAGCGCTTCGCTCGGCTGGCGCCAAGCTGGTCATCATGGCTCATCTGGGCCGTCCGAAAGGCCAAGTCGTTCCCCAGTATTCGCTGGCCCCGGTCGCCGTCAGGCTCTCTGAGTTGTTGGGAGCCGACGTGACTCTGGCCGCAGATGTGGTCGGTCCTTCGGCTCACCAGTGCGTGGCCGCGATGAAGGACGGTGACGTGACCCTGCTGGAGAATGTGCGTTTTGAGCCAGCGGAAGACTCCAAGACCGACTCCGAACGCGAGGCCCTGGCCGCGCAGTACGCCGAATTGGGCGATATCTTCGTCTCCGACGGCTTCGGCGTGGTCCACCGCAAGCAGGCGTCCGTCTACGATGTCGCCAAGCTCGTGCCCTGCTATGCCGGGTACCTGGTCGAACGGGAAGTCTCGGTCTTGCGCAAGCTCACCGTCCAACCGGAGCGCCCGTACGTGGTCGTTCTGGGCGGGGCAAAGGTCGCCGACAAGCTCGCGGTCGTCGACAATCTACTCAAGGTGGCCGACTGCTTGATCATTGGTGGCGGCATGGCGTACACCTTCGTCAAGGCCGAAGGCCACGAAGTGGGCTCGTCGCTGCTCGATCCGGAGAAGATCGAAGCCTGTGCGACCTACATCGAGCAGTCCGGTGACAAGATCCTCTTGCCCGTGGACTCCCGTACTGTTGCCTCTGGCGCCATCGACTTCGCGACCATGACGCTCAAAGGCGATGTCCAGGTCTCAGACATTGACGCCATTCCCGGTGATCGCGAGGGAGTCGACATCGGTCCGAAGTCCGAGCAGTCCTTCGTGGCTCAGATCGCCAAGGCCAAGACCGTCTTCTGGAACGGCCCCATGGGCGTGTCCGAGATTGCGGAACTGGCCGAAGGCACCAAGGCCGTGGCTCAGGCTCTCGCGGATTCTTCAGCGTTCACCGTCGTCGGCGGTGGCGACTCTGCTGCGGCAGTACGGGCCTTCGGCTTCGACGACTCGGCTTTCAGCCACATCTCCACCGGGGGCGGCGCCTCCCTGGAGTATCTGGAGGGCAAGACCCTTCCCGGACTGGCCGTTCTTGAGGAGGCATGATGACCCGTGTGCCATTGATGGCCGGAAACTGGAAGATGAACCTCAACCATGTCGAGGCCACAGGTGTTGTTCAGAAACTGTCGTGGGCTCTGTCGGACTTGCGGTATGACAAGACCAAGTCCGTCACCGCCGTGATCGTGCCGTTCACCGATCTGCGCACCGTGCAGAATCTGATCGAAGGCGACCGGATGCAGATCGAATTCGGTGCCCAGGACGTCTCGGTCCACGACAGCGGGGCGTACACCGGAGAAGTGTCCGCCTCTATGCTCGCGAAGCTTCATTGCACCTACGTGGTCGTGGGGCACTCGGAGCGTCGCGAGTATCACCAGGAGACCGACGACATCGTCAATGCCAAGGCGAAACAGGTTCTGACCAACGGTATGACCCCCATCATCTGTGTGGGGGAGAAACTGGAGATCCGCCAGAGCGGCAGCCATGTCGCATTCGTCCTGGGTCAGGTGGACAAGGTCTTGGCCGGGTTCAGTCCCGAGCAGGTGGGGTCCATGGTGATCGCTTACGAGCCCGTCTGGGCCATCGGCACGGGCGAGGTCGCCACTCCCGAGAACGCTCAGGAGGTCTGCGGGGCCATCCGTACTCGTGTGTCCCAATTGTGCGGGCCCAAGGCGGCCGACACGATCCGGATCCAGTACGGCGGATCGGTCAAGGCGTCCAATGTGGTCGATATCATGGCCCAGCCAGACGTCGACGGCGCACTGGTCGGCGGGGCTTCGCTTGATCCGGAAGAATTCTCACGGATCGCTATTTTCTACAAGCGCTGACCGACTGAGCAAAGTTCCTGGTGAGGCGGGGGAAATCCCGCCTACACGGGCTGGTCCACTCCGATGTGCCCGTGTTTGATTCCTTGGACCTATGAGTTAAAATGATCCGGTGACACTTCTGACGCCGCTCGACATGACAGCACCCATCTTGGCGCTGTCGATCATTCTTATCATCACCAGCATCTTGCTCACGCTGGCGATCTTGGTCCACAAGAGCCGTGGCGGCGGAATGTCAGACCTCTTCGGTGGCGGGATGTCGACCGCGTTCGGCGGTTCGTCCATTGCCGAACGAAATCTCGACAGAATTACTGTCGTTGTTGGAGTGGTGTGGCTGGCGTGCATCGTCGCCCTGCTCCTGCTGTGGCGAGTGCAGTCTTAGTGCATGGAGCGGCTGCGTGGTGTCGCGGCCGCTGGGGAAGAGAAACGAGTTATTGTGGCTGTCGGTAGTGCTATTCGTGGAAGTCGTGTCGGCGCAGGCCCGATGGGGGAAGCTGAGCGCGGGGATTCAGCTCCTCGTGTCTATGTGTCTTATTACTGCGCCAATGGTCATGAGACCCGTCAGGCTTTCGCCGTGGGGGCCGATTACCCCCAAGAGTGGGATTGCCCGCGTTGCGGTTTGCCCGCTAACACGGACGCTGAGAATCCTCCCCCTCCGCCCCACATCCTGCCGTACAAGACGCACTTGGCGTACGTCAAAGAACGTCGTACGGATGGGGAAGCCAAGGAGATCCTGACTGAGGCGCTCGAAGATCTCAGGGCTCGCCGGGCTGCCGGAGAAGCCATCTACTGATTATTCACAGCGTGCAGTGATGGAACGGCATCTGTGAGACTGCCTGCGCGTCCGTCAACCACAAGACTGACTCGGATCCTGTCAGATGGCTGGCAGGCAGGACGGGGTCCTGGTCGAATGCCTGATGCAACTGTGAGGCCACGTCTTCCCCGCTGGCGATGACCCAAATCTCCCGGCTGGTGTTGAGTCCTTGGCGGGTCAAGGTGACCAGTTCGGGGTGTTCGAGAGGAGCGTCGGTGATGCCAGCGACCAAAGAGGTGCTGGTGGGACTGAGGTGTTGGGGGAAGAAACCGGCGATCTGACCACTTGGGTTCAGCTCCAGCAGACAGATGTCGATGGGATCGTGCTCGCGCAACTCTTGGGCGTACTGGGCTGCTCCGGCCTCCGGATCGGAGGTGACTGAGGAGGAGGGGATGGGGTGGATCTTGGCCGGGTCCAGGGACAGGGCTCCGGCGAGCCGGCTGAGGGCCTGGAGGGAATTGCGTTCCGGATTGTCTGTGGCCACGAAGAAATCCCAGCTCCACCACAAATGGATATTGTTGGCCCTCAGGTGGGAGGACCGGGCGGCCGCCGCCATCTGGTCGTAGACCTGGTTGGCCAGGGCTCCACCTGTCAGGCATAAACTGGCCGAACCGTTGACCGCCTGGCGGGCGCAGAGAGCATCAAGCAACAATGAGGCGGTCTGATCGATGAGACCAACCTTGTCATCGAATCGAAGAAGGCGCTGAGACGCCATCACCCTCCTTGCTCCTGAGACACAACAATGACGAGACCATGCGGTTTTACCAACCCCACCAGCACATGGCCACTGGGAGTCTACGCTGCTTGTGATCAGTTTGCATGATTCTGAAGGGATTTCTTACCGGTTTCGATCCGCATCTTATAAAAGGAGCGCCAGACGAAGTACGCGGAGACAAGGAAGAAGACAGCGGACAAGATGTGGACGATGACCGCCCCTGTACTGGAGTGGTTGAGAGCCACCGCCAGTTCGACGGCGAGCAGGCCGAACAAGGTTGTGAACTTGATGACGGGGTTGAGGGCCACCGAGGAGGTGTCCTTGAAGGGGTCGCCAACGGTGTCGCCGACCACGGTGGCCGCATGGAGGTCTGTGCCCTTCATG
>WREX01000116.1 GCA_009779115.1 Propionibacteriaceae bacterium | reverse complement strand
GGAGGCGTCGAGGTCATGAAACAGGCCGGGTTGTCCGAGGTGAAGTATCTGGCCTTGTCGGTCTCAGATGCGGCCGAGGATGTGATCTCTACGATCCGCGCCGGAGCCCGGGGGTACGTCACCAAGTCCATCTCGGGGACCGAGTTGGTGGATGCCATCTGCCGGGTGGCGGAGGGGGACGCCGTGTTCTCACCCCGGTTGGCCGGGTTCGTCCTGGACGCTTTTTCCGGGTCCATCGAGGTGACGTCGGTGGACGAGGACCTGGACCGGCTGTCCTCCCGGGAACAAGAAGTCATGCGTTTGATCGCCCGGGGGTACTCGTACCGGGAAGTGGCGCGGGAGTTGTTCATCTCGGTGAAAACCGTGGAGACCCATGTGTCATCGGTCTTGCGGAAACTGCAACTGTCGAACCGGCATCAACTGACCCGCTGGGCGGCCGACCGGAAACTGGTGTGACTGGTGAACGATCATGTGCCGTCATCCGAACACCGGATCGTGTGAGTCCGGTTCACCATCTGCAGCGACAGACTAACTGTCACTTTCACCAGTGGTGACCACATCCCATCACGACCGATGACCGGCTGCAGCCCGAAAGGACACAGTGTCTTTCAGAATGTGCTCAGTTGGTCTTGCTGCGGTGGAAAGCTCCCCAGACAGTGAGGACCAGGGCCGATCCGGCGATGGAGATGATCCAGGTGCGCAGGTCCCAGAAGGTGCCCAGCGAAATGTGGAAGATGGCGGAGGACAGCCAGCCGCCGACCAGGGCGCCGACGACTCCGCAGACGAGGGCGGAGACGAAGCCTGACCCGATCCGGCCGGGAACCAGTGCACGAGCCACCGCACCTGCGATGAGTCCTAGAAGGAGAAATGAAATAATTCCCATGCCTTAAGTGTACGTGGCAGGTTGCGCCGAGCCCATGGGAGCTAACCCTGGCTCGTCCCTGACCCGGCACCAGGGATTTAGGAACCTGCTGAAATACCATGTCCCGGCTGCGGCGCACCGGACGAGCGAATCTTCGAACCCCACATCTTGCGACGTACGTCCAGTACGTGTACAAGATGTGGGGTCCGAATCTTCACCCGTCCAGCACGTCCTCGCTCGGAACAGCGTATTTCAGCACGCTCCCATGCAGCCTCACAGAGTACGGCAACCGGCTGGTTGGTCAATCCAGCCCATTGTCGGCGCTGTGTCGTAGAGTTGGTGCCCTCATGGATGACGTGTTCGACGATGCTTTTCCCACCGGCCTGGTGGAATCTTTGTTTTCTTCCCCGCAAGCTCCGGTGCCAGTGCGGGAACCACGGGGCGGTTCGGGTTCCGACAGCCCGCGTCCTGGTGGATCTGACTGGGAACCGGTGAGCGCTTCCAACACGGATCGGCTCCTGGACGGGCTGAATCCGCCGCAGCGCGAGGCGGTCACCCACACCGGATCGCCCTTGTTGGTGGTGGCTGGTGCGGGGTCCGGAAAGACACGGGTGTTGACGCGGCGGATCGCGTACCTGATCGGGGCGGGGGGTGTCCATCCGGGCGCCATCTTGGCCATCACGTTTACCAACAAGGCTGCGGCGGAGATGCGCGAACGGGTCACCGAGTTGGTCGGCAACAGATCTCGTTTCATGTGGGTGGCGACTTTCCACAGCGCGTGCGTGCGCATCCTGCGGGCGGATATCGACAAGCTCGGGGTGTCGACGTCGTTCTCGATCTACGACGACACCGATTCGCGGCGGTTGGTCAGCTCGATCATGCGGGAGAAGAACCTCGACACCAAGAAGTTTCCGGTTCGGACAGTACGGTCGTGGATCTCCGATCAGAAGAACGCCCTGATCGATTCCGCGCAGGCGACCAGCCAGTACACCGCCTTTCCCCAGCAGCTCTACGCCGAGATTTACGGCGTCTATCAGGAGCGGCTGAGAACAGCACAAGCCCTTGATTTCGACGACTTACTGATGCTGGCTGTCACACTGTTCCAGAACTTTCCCTCGGTCCTGGAGCATTACCGGAACCGCTTCCACCACGTCTTGGTGGACGAGTATCAGGACACCAACCACGCGCAATACCTTCTCATCCAGTTGTTGTGTAGTCCCAATGGCCCGGGGGAGGGCAAACCTCCGGAATTGATGGTGGTGGGAGATTCCGACCAGTCCATCTACGCCTTCAGGGGGGCGTCGATCGAGAATATTCTGAACTTCTCGCAGGACTTCCCGTCTGCGACGACCATCCGGCTGGAGCAGAACTATCGCTCGACCCAGAACATCCTCTCGGCAGCCAATGCCCTGATTGTCCACAACCAGGGGCGTCCGGACAAGAACCTGTGGACGGACTCCGGGGACGGGCCGTTGCTGACAGGGTACGTTGCCGACACCGAGCACGACGAGGCACGTTTCATCGCCGATGAGGTGAAGACCTTGTCGTCGGGGGGGTCGAGTCGCTACGGGGACACCGCGGTGTTCTATCGGACCAACGCTCAATCGCGGGCCATTGAAGAAGTCTTCATCCGCTCGGGTGTGCCGTACCGTATCGTCGGGGGACTGAAGTTTTACGAGCGCAAGGAGGTGCGCGACGCCATCGCGTACTTGAGGGTGCTGGCCAATCCGGCTGACGATGTGTCGATGGAGCGCATCATCAACGTGCCCAAACGCGGGATCGGGGCCACGACTGAAGACCTGCTGCGTTCCTCTGCCCGCTCGGGCCGGATGCCGCTCAGCCAGGTCTTGGAACACGTGGACGAGGTTCCGGGGCTCGGGCCAAGGGCCATCAAACCGTTGTCGCAGTTCGCGGCCCTGATCGCCCAGCATCGCGAGATGGTTCTGGCTGGCGCGCCAGTGGACGAGATCCTGCGGTCCATCCTCCAAGAGTCCGGATATATCGATTCGCTGAAAGACTCCGGTGACATCCAGGATGAGAGCCGGTTGGAGAATCTGGCGGAGTTGGTCGCAGTGGCGGTGGAGTTCGTGGGGGCTGCCCATGAGTTCGCCCTGCCGGAATCCGACGAGGTCACCCACGATGACGATCCACGCGCCGGGGATGACAGCGAATGGATGGCGATGGACCTTGGATCACGCAGTACGGCTGATGCCCTGTCCACGAGCCGGGGTAGTGACGGTCACCGTCTCTTCGATGGTGATGGAGGCAGTGACCAGACCGGGGGCCGGGAGCATGGCGGTGATCGCTGCGCCGATGGTGACCGTGACGATGTCCCTTCTGGGAGCTGGGATCATCATGGTCATCATCACGGAGATGCTGACCGCGACACTGACGTACCGGATGGATCTGATGGCGTGGACGATGCGGCCTCCTTGCTGGGCGCCCCAGAACCGGACGATTCCTTGGCGGGCTTCTTGGAGAGGATTGCGCTGGTGGCCGACTCCGACGAGATCCCGGGTGACACCCAGGGCGCGGTCACGCTCATGACTCTCCACACGGCCAAGGGCCTGGAGTTCGACACGGTCTTCGTGACGGGGTTCGAGGACGGCCTGTTTCCCCACGAGAGGGCGCTGGAGGACCGCAAGGACCTTGAGGAGGAGCGGCGGTTGGCGTACGTCGGGCTGACCCGGGCACGCCAGCGGCTCTACATCACACGGGCCGAGGTGCGCACCATGTGGGGGTCGCCGATGTACAACCCGCCCAGCCGGTTCTTGAAGGAGATTCCTGACGATTTGGTCCAGTGGCGGCGCCTGGATCGCGTGAGTTCCTGGGACACTTCAGGCGGGTCGAGGACCAGCAGTACGAGTGGGCGGCCGGGATCGGCGGTACGGTCCGGGACAGCCGCACGGTCGGGATCGGCTGAGGGCGCCCGCCCGGTGGGCAGCATACCAGTCTCCCGGTCGACAACGGCCCGACCCAAGACAGTATTGAACCTTGTGGCCGGTGACAAGGTCCTTCACACTACATTCGGCCTCGGAACAGTCAAGTCTGTCAACGGCACAGGCGATCAGACGCGCGCTGAAGTGGACTTCGGTTCGTACGGGGTGAAACTGCTGGTGGTGATGTTCGCCCCTATGGAAAAGTTGTAGGGCTTGGGGAAGCTCGCCGACACCGCTTGTTGTCCCGGCGACTGGAAGATTCGGTCGTTGTGCGCGTGGGAGCCCAAGTGGGACCGGTCTCGCAAGCCAGAATGGAGAGGTGCCCCACGATGACTCTCACACCTCACGGCTGACCGTGGAGACCTTTCAAGTCGAAGAGGAGACCCGGTCGGCGACGATGGCTTGGTGGGTGGCCTCCCTGGGAGGGGCGGCTGTGTGCGCTATCGTCGGATGGGCGCTGGTCGCAGCAATGGTTCTGATCGCCCAACTCGCACAGACGGGGTCAACGGGCGGGTCGGCTCTGCACCTTGCCACCCGGCTGTGGCTGCTGGGCAACGGGGGAGTCCTGGATATGTCCGGGGTGCGCATCACGCTGGTGCCTTGGGGGTTCGCGGGGATCGTGGCGCTCAGTCTCCACGGAGTCTCCGGATACGCCGGAAAACAAGCATGGCTGTCGAGCGGGCCTGAGTTCAACCGTGGGGCAGCCGTGGCGAAGATCACGGGCACGGTGGCCGCCACGTACGCGCTGATCGTCACGATCGCGGCTTTGATCATCGACCCTGTCAATCTGCGGGCAGGGGGGTTGGCCCTGGTCTTGGGGCTCATCATGGGTTTTCTCGCCTCCCGCAAAGCGGTGCGCTGGAACGTGTACGAGTCGTGGCCGATCTGGGCCCGGGCGATTCCGCGGGCCATCAGCGCCGGCGTCTTGGTCGCGATCTTGGGCGGCGTGATCGTGATGGTGTCCGGCTTGGTCGTTCATCGTACTCAGATCATCGCCATGACGAACCAGCTCAATCCTGGATGGGTCGGTGGCATTGTCTTGGCTCTGATCCAGGTCTTCTTTGCCCTGAACATGGTGATCTGGAGTGTGTCGTGGGCGTTCGGGCCCGGGTTCACCGTCGGCGACGGGTCAACCGTGTCGCTCATGGGCTCTCATGTCGGTTTGCTCCCAGCTTTCCCGGTCACGGCGGCGCTGCCGTCGGGCACGTCCTCGTTGGGTACTCTTGCCTGGCTGTTGGTGCCTGCCCTGGCTGGCGTGGTCACAGCTGTGATGGTCCTGCGCTCCCGACCGCGTGCCCGATTCGACGAGACCGCATTGGTGGGCGGTTTGTCCGGGGTGTTGTCCGGTTTGGTCGTGGTGGTGTTGGCCATGGTGACCCGGGGCAGCCTGGGCCAGGACCGTTTGTCGGCCCTCGGCCCCCTGATCGTGCCAATGCTGGTCATCGCCCCGTCTGTGATGGGGATCGCCGGAATGCTGACCGGCTTCATCGCCGGGCTGGTGCGCCGCCCAGCCGAGACCACGGACCCCCGCTGGTGGTCGCGCTGGGGCGACGATACTGGGACGCAGACGATTCCAGCCAAACACAGTCCGGGCCGTGACACGGGTACGTCCGCCGTTCGCGCAGAAGGGACAACTGTCCTGAAGACAGGCGGTTCGAGGGGTGTTGACACCGACAGTGCAGCCGTCGTCCATACCGGTGAGAATGGTGCTGCTCGCTCAGACGCCAGTACGGACAATGCTCCTGCCGTCCCTGCGGGCAAGGGTGCAGATCGTTCGGCCAGTGCTCACGCTCGTAACAATGATGCACGTCGCTCAGGTGCTGGCGTCACTGACGAGGGTCCCGTCGGCAAAACGACGGCAGAGGAAATTACTGTTGATTACACTGGACAAGACAGAGTGCTCAGAACCGAGGATGGTGGTATCCCACCCTATCCGCCCGATGCCAGCAGCCTGAACACACCAGATGCCGATGGTTCTGGCGCCGGGCGCAAAACAACCGATGCCGGACATCCGCGTGGACTCGCCCGCGTGCGCCGCCGCATGGGTTCGCGTTCGCAAGACCCCCGGTCCACTCGCTCGCCGATGACTGGCTCCGGGTCGACTCCTTCACCAAAAGCCAGTTCGTCCTCCGCACCGGCTCCCTCGCCAAAGGCTGGTCCGGCCTCCGCACCGACTCCCTCGCCGAAGTCCAGCTCCACCACATCTCCTGCATCGACGACTGGATCGTCGACTTCGTCTGACGCCCCTCGTCGCTCTGACGGTCCTCAGATCGGGAATGACAATGACGGCGGAGTCCGTACTGCTGACAACGACAAAGTCCGCACGCCAGAAACTCCCGCAGCTCGTACATCTGACCACCCCGGCGTGCCAACCCCCGTCCCGGCTCATGCTGCGACCGACGAAACTGTCGGGATGAGGGGGGTCTCCTCCGACGAGGTGACTGAGCCCGCGCCCCCGCCTGCTCCCAGGCGGGTGGCCAGGGGCGTCGATGAACAACTGCCGCTGGATTATCATGCCGACGAGCGCTGACAGTAGAGTTGGGGTGTGCCACTTCGCTGCGTAGTCCTGATCTCGGGAACCGGCACACTCCTCCAAGCCCTGATGGAT
>WREX01000115.1 GCA_009779115.1 Propionibacteriaceae bacterium | reverse complement strand
TCTATCCCTGTCGGTGACCACAATCGGGTCCTCAGACTCCAAAACTCGACGCTTGACCGAACTCGGTGCCCGATTAAACTCCGCAGCCGTCATTGTTGTCATATCGTATCTCCAAGCCACTCTTAGTTGTAGTATAAAGTACTACTTTACCACGATACAGATTCTGGAAGCGACGCACCGGAAACTGAGCGTTCGTCATCAGCGGGCTGACCGGGAGTATCTCATTATCGGTGGGTTGGCGGTGGGTTGGCGGTGGGTTGGTGGTTGCCTGTTCCGTCAGGTATGTCCTGGTGGGAAGATGAGACTGATATCCACGATGATTGGTGGACGTCGCCGGGCCACCATTGTGCCCAGATGGTGCTTCGTCACAGCAATGGATCGGTGTAGTCGGGCTGAATACACCTGGCCATTAACAATCTCAATTGCCAACCAATCTGGTCATTCCATTTTCTGGCAGGTGTCGCAGACGTAGACGTTGCCGCCAAGGTACGCCATGCGCCGGATGACCGTACCGCAGCGTGGACAGGCAGTGTTCTCGGTGCGTCGACTCATCACCACCTGATACCCGCCGGGGTTGCCAAACAGATCATTCTCCGTACTGCGCCCTCCCCTTGCTGCCATCTCAGCGATCCCAGACTTCACCGTACTATAGAGATTGTCCAACTCCTCTGGGGACAGGGTGGTCATCTTGCGCTTCGGGTGAATCCCAGCCCGCCACGCAATATCCTGAAAAACCCCGTTGCCCAACCCAGGAATTCGCTGTTGGGTGGCCAGGAACGCTTTGGCAGACATCCTCGCGGTCTTCGGATCCAGCAAGGACAAAAAGTACGCCCGGTCGAACTCATCAGTGAGAACCGAAGGTTTCTCCTTGCCAACCAGATAATACGGATCATCGTTCAGCCCGTCAGGGAAGGCCCACATCCCACCGTACATCTGCACCGTCGCGCAGATGGCCGACTCATCATCGAACGTCACGAGCAGTTGGTGCTTGCCTGGGCGTTTGTCTCCGGGAGCGAAGAACCGAAGGTTGACCCCATCCCCGAAGCAAAGCCGAATGTCCTCAGCCCAGATCTCGGGCCGACCTCCGTACGCCGCCGCACCAGTGACGATCCGCCCCTGAAGCAGGTCAGCGTACCCGGCAGGATCACCGAAATACCACGCAAACCCATGAGGCGACGACGCCGCCACCACATCAATGATCCGCTTGCCCGTCAACGTCTGCCGCAACTGAGAAGCCAATGTCTGTGCTTCTGGAATTTCGATCATAGATGTGCCCTGACTGAGGAATAAGACGATGCCATCCTACGCCCAAGCGTCCCACGCCGATGATGTCCCCACTGCAAACACCCCCGACATCGACCCGCAAACACTCACATCAATATGAGGTTGACCCCAAACGGGAAGTTGCCCCAGGATCCTGGGGCAACTGCTATCTATCGAATCTCATGAACATGACCACGCGTTTGAGCTGTTCACGAAGGGATATTTCTTTATGGAGTCACGCTATTTTCGACGAAGGCTGAAGCCACCGGTTCATGGCTGTTATGCGTCTTGGTGCCGTGCGCGGCGCTGGCAATCGGGGCATCCGCACCGAGTTCGTCGACTTTCGCGGCGTCGCTGAGGAGTTTGCCCTTGGTCTCTGGCGCCCAGGCGACCGAGACGATGCCACCGAGTGCGAGGATGACGGCGAGGGTGGCCATTGTCCAGTACACCCCGAATTGCATCAGCATCCATGGCAGCGCGAAGGTGCTGGCGGCCGAGCCGAAACGGCTGATGGCTGTGGACAATCCAACACCGCTCGACCGCAGCCGTGTTGGGAAGCTCTCAGCGGGGAACACCCCGACCAGGTTGGACACGGCTGACATGACCAGGGTGAAAATTGCCATGGCTGCCAGTGACACCAAGCCCATCGAACTGGGCAGGAAAGCGACGATGAACAACAGGGCCGCCAGGATAAAGAACGCAGAGATCACGAAGCTGCGGCGGGACAGTTTGTAGGTCAGATAGATTCCAAGGAAGGCGCCAATGAGCAAGAAGATAGAAAGATAGATTTCCAGCAGATTTCCGCCATCCTTCCCGCTCAAACTCGACATGTTCATTTCTTTGAGGATGTTGGGAAGGAAGGTGTAGATAGCGAAGTACGGCATGACGATCGCTGCCCAGAAAATACCGTTGAAGGCTGTCCTACGGCGATATTGCTTGCCGAACAGTTCGCGGAATTTGCCTGTTTCTTCTTGTGTGGATTCGGTTTCGAGCACCACGTTGTCACCGAAGTACTTGTGCAGCACAGCGTTGGCTTCCTCGACCCGGCCGTGCCGCAAGAGCCATCTGGGGGATTCTGGTGTGCCGATGCGGAAGATCAGGACGACAAGGGAAACGATTCCTGGTCCGATCAGCATGAATCTCCAGTTATTCGAGCTGTTGTAGTTGAGCAGTACGATGCAGAGGATCATCGCGAAAACGTACCCACAAGTCCAGATGACCGAGAAACTACCCAACAACTCACCGCGGCGTTTGCGCGGCAGCAGTTCAGACAGCAGCGTGTGGCCGACTGCGTAATCCCCACCGATAGCGATGCCGATCAGTAAGCGTAAGACGAAGAGAGTCTCGGGGTTGTTGGCCCACCATTGCGCAATCGTGCAGACAGTGATGATGACGAAGATCCACGTGAAGATGGCCCGGCGCCCAATCCGGTTGGCGACAAAGCCGGCGATCAGACTGCCGATAAAAAGCCCCAGGAGCATGGAAGCTCCCAGGGCTCCCTGCCAGAAACCGTTCAGGTGCCATTGGGGTGTGATGACGGTCAGTGCCACGCCAATGACACCGATGCCGAACCCATCGTTGAAGTGCGCTCCAAAGGTCAGAGCGGTCATTTTCAGGTGGAATCGGGTGAAAGGAATGTCGTCGAGTTCGACAGGTTTAGCTGAGGTTACTCTCGCGAGCATGGGTGTTCTCCTTAAGTTTTTTCGTCCTGAATCCCCCTGGTATGTCCGGACACTTTCTTGTGTGGCATTAGAGCTGCTGCTGGAACGTCGTGGAGGTAGTGTAATACCGGACTTCAAGCCCCACCGGCGGCAGGACTTCTCATCAGTGGTGGAGTCAGCGGTGGTCGTGCCGGTCGACCCATTCGGTGGCGGCAGATCCGACCTGGCGGACGGTCCCCCACGGTCGTGACCAGACAACCACTTTTGTCTAGTAGCGCCAATTGACAGTTTCATTTGTCATGGATGTCATGATGTGCTGAGGGTTTGTATTTATCCTTGTCAACAGGCTAATAGTAGGTGGAGTCAGTATATAATACCCTAGTGATGAAGACCGGGGAAGGGTTACTCCAGCTGAAGCGAATGGGTGTGCCACCGGTGCAGTTTGGAGCCCCGTATTACACTACCCACCAAGACGTCACAGCGTCAGTTCGAATGCCACACTAAAACTCCCCGGACACCCCGGAGGGAATCATAGGAGTGAAGATGAAACCAGCCGTACTCAGCTGGGCCAATGGATGGCTCAAAGATCGCAAAGGACTCTATATCTCAGGCGAGTGGAGACCAGGGAGCGGCAAGGTCGTCGAATCCGTCAATCCCGCCAACGGTGAGACCAGCGCGACTTTCACCGGCGCATCCGAACAAGACATTGACCTGGCGGTCAAAGCCGCCAGGGATGCTTTCAGCAAGGGACCTTGGTCAAAACGAAGCTTCATCAAGGAACGCGGTGCGGCGATGCGCGAGATCGCACGTCTGATTCGAGACCACCAAGATGAATTGAGTACGCTCGAAACTCTCGACAACGGCAAGCTGTATTCAGAGTCTTGGGGCGATGTCGGCGATGTCGCTGACCTGTTCGACTACTACTCGGGTTGGGTGGACAAGCTGTACGGCGATGTCAACCCGGTCGTCGGCGACTTCTTGTCGTACACCTGCCTCGAACCTGTCGGTGTCGTGGGCCAGATCGTCCCCTGGAACTTCCCCATCGACATGGCCGGCTACAAAATCACACCCGCACTGGCCATGGGCAACTCCGTCATCATCAAGCCATCGTCGACCACCTCGTTGTCGATGATCCGCCTGATGGAACTCATCGATACCGCGCGAGTGCTCCCAGCCGGTGTGCTGAACCTCATCCTTGGACCTGGCGCCAGTGCGTCCCACCTCACCCGTCACCCGGATGTCGACAAGATTGCTTTCACAGGCAGTACGGCAGTGGGCCGCCGTCTCGTCCACGACTCCGCGGACTCCAACCTGAAGACCGTCTCACTCGAATTGGGTGGCAAGTCCCCCAACATCATCTTCGCCGATGCCATCGACCTCCAAGCAGCCATCGACCGGTCCTGGACCCTGACGATGAGCGGCAAAGGCGAGAAGTGTTCAGAGCCAACTCGGCTCCTCGTTGAACGCCCGGTTTATGACGCCGTCCTGAAAGGTTTGGCTGAAAAGTACACCCACTGGCGGGTGGGAGATCCCTTCTCCGACTGGTCCAACCAAGGCCCGCAGGTCTCGAAAGAACATTTCGAGTCGATCCTCGGCTACATCCAGGTGGGAAGAGGCGAAGGCGCGCACCTGTTGTGCGGGGGTGACCAGAACACCGATGGAGACAACGCCCTGGGCTACTACATCAATCCAACCGTCTTCGTCGATTGCAACAACAAGATGCGCATCGCCCAAGAAGAAATCTTTGGCGCCGTCCTGACGGTGATTCCGTTCGACGGTGAAGCCGAAGCCATCGAGATCGCCAACGACAGCCCGTACGGACTCGCCGCAGGTCTGTGGACGAGCGACATCGGCAAATCTCAGCGAGTCGCCAACGCGCTCCAAGCGGGTCAGATTTTCATCAACCGCTATGGCTGCTACGACCACGCCAGTCCCTTCGGCGGCTGGAAAGAATCCGGCTGGGGCCAAGACCTCGCCAAGGCCTCGCTATCCCTCTACACCAAGCCAAAGGCGATTTGGTACGCCTACTGAGAAGGAGAATCACATGCCCATCACAATAAAAGCCGCGGTCATGACCGGAATCGGCAAGATCGAGGTGCTCGACACCGTCCTGCTGGCCGACCCGACCAGCACTGAGGTGCTCGTCAAGATCGGTGCGACAGCGGTCTGCCACAGCGACCTCAACACCATCATGGATGAAACCAGTCCGGTCCCGCAGGTGCTCGGACACGAAGGCGCCGGAACGGTGGTGGCGATCGGCGACAACGTCACGACCTGCAAAGTCGGCGACAAGGTGGCGCTGAGCTGGGTGCCGTACTGTGGCACCTGTGCGTACTGCGCCTCCGGCAAGGTGCATCTGTGCGAAGCCGCTTTCGGCCCGATGTTCGCCGGAACACTGATGGACGGGACAACCCGCCTCAGCATCGATGGCCAGACCGCGTACCATTCCTCTCTCATCTCGACTTTTGCTGAGTACACAGTCGTGCCCCAGATGAGTTGTGTGCCGATTCCTGACGACATGCCCATGGCCCAGGCGAGCATGATCGGTTGTGGTGTCGCCACGGGCTTCGGTGCCGCAGTGCGCGCCGCCAAGGTCGATCCAGGGTCCACCGTCGCCGTCTTCGGTCTCGGAGGTGTCGGCATCAACGCCATCCAGGGCGCACGTCTGGCCGGTGCGCGCACCATCATCGCGTGTGACATCAAGGACAAGAACCTCGACGAAGCCCGCCATTTCGGCGCCACCCACACCCTCAACACCGGCGCCGGTGACGTCCCAGCAGCCATCAAGAACCTGACCGATGGCCTCGGCGTCGACTTCGCCATCGACTGCACCGGAAACACCAAAGTTGGCTCCCTCGCCTGGCAGAGCACCCGGAAAGGGGCAACGACGGTCGTCGTCGGCGCTTATCCGGCCAACGGTGAGCTCATCCTGCCCTCCGGCGGATTCCACCGCATGGCCAAGATCCTTCGCGGCACCTTCTATGGCGACGTCAACCCGATGCGCGATTTCCGGCTCATTGCCGAATTGTATTTGCAGGGCAAGTACGACTTGGATTCACTCGTCATCGATCGCATCAAGCTGGAGGATGTCCACAGCGCCTTCGACGCCTTCCAGGACCCCAACGCCAACAACGTCGGTCGCTACGTCATCGAGTTCTGACGTCTTCGGGTCACCTTGCCGCCAAGACTCATCAGCAGCAGTAAGCCCGAATCCACCGATCGCTTGCGTCGCGAGCGACACTGTGGGGGTGCGATGGGTCGGCGGGTGACGTGAGGGCAGACTGGACGTCTGTAGAGCGGCGCCCGACGAGCCAGTGTGCCTCCACAGGGTCGCGGAGCAGCAATGGATCGGTGGATTCGGGTTAAGCCTGGATGCACCGATTTTTTGTAGTTTCAGTGAATGGGCAATGGTATGGAAATGCTCTCTGACATGGGATAATAGTAGTGAAAACAAGCCATTGAGACCCATGAGAGAGAGCACTTCACAGAT
>WREX01000114.1 GCA_009779115.1 Propionibacteriaceae bacterium | reverse complement strand
TAGTGGCAGTCTTCACGCACGACGCTTCAGCTTACGCCTTTCTCGTTCGCTCAGGCCACCCCAGATGCCATAACGCTCGTCATGAGCCAATGCGTATTCCAAACAATCGCGCTTCACTTCACAGACTTTGCAGACACTCTTCGCTTCGCGGGTGGAGCCCCCTTTTTCGGGAAAAAATGCTTCGGGATCGGTTTGCGCGCACAGTGCGCTCGCCTGCCAGGCGCTCGCATCTTCCTCACAGCCCGTGATCAACGTCAACAAACTCGACATCTCGACCTTCCCATCACCACATCTGGATATGGACTAACAGAAATTACATCAGTGTGACTCGGTCCGCGTCAACTCGGTTGTCAACCTTCTCAGGACTCTCTCAAGAAATATGAGAACTATTTTGCCGATTGGCGAGGTCCGCCGCCCGCGCCCATCCGTACCCCACCGCCTGGTCGGCAGGGACAAATGGAAGCTGTTCGGCCTCGACCTCGTCGGGTAACACCACCGGTACGGGTTCCTCGTCTACGACAGCCTGCTCCGGCGCCGGCTGGGGCTTCGTACGCCTGGTCAGCAGCACAATCAAGCCCACGACCAGCAGGACCAGTCCAACGGCCAAGCCGATGATGGCCACAAGGTTGACCGGTGTGCCCACCTGCAGCGAACCGCCGGACAAAGCAGTGATCAGGACGACCACCGCGATCGCCACCAGTACGCACGCACCGATGATCATGATGACCAGACCGATCCGGCTACCCTTTTTTTCTTCAGGCATATCGTTCCCCCTGCTCACGAGCTAACTCGGCTAGTTGTTTGATTCTTTCGGCCTGATCCATCGAGCATACCAGCGTGATATCTCTATCCTCGACGACGATGACGTCGGTCAGCCCGCACACTGCCACCAAGCGGCCATCGGTGGTCCGGTTGAGGACCAGGCTGTCCGTACAATCCTGGGCGATCACCCTGCCTTCGACGCTGTTCCCACCCTCGCCACGCAGATATTCAGCCAGGGCCGGGAATCCTCCGATGTCGGACCATCGTGCCTGGAGCGGCACGGTCAGGATCTGGGCTGAGGCAGTCGTGGCCGCCACCGGCTCCATCAATCCGTAGTCCATCGACACTTTCGTCAACTGCGGGTAGATCTTGTCCACCTGGTCTGGATGGCTCACCAACACGTCGATCGATGCGGCCAGCTGCGGTTGATGAATGGCCAGTTGGCCCAGAAAAGTGTCAGCCCTGAAACAGAACATCCCCGAGTTCCACCACCAACCGCCTTCGGCAACGTAGCGCTGCGCCCGCTCCAGCGACGGTTTCTCCGCAAAGGCGGCGACGCGGAAGACCGTACCGGCTTGATTGACAGGTGCACCCACCTGGAGGTAGCCGTACCCTGTGTGGGCGCTGGTCGGGACGACCCCACAGGTCACAAACGAGGCCGGATCCTCGGCTGCGGCCGACAGCGCCTCGCGCAGACTCGCGGTGAAAGCAGTCTGGGGGGTCATGATGTGGTCGGCGGTCAGGACCGCCACGACGGCTTGGGGATCACGCCGGGCCAAGGTGGCCACCGACCAGGCGACACCCGGCAAGGAATCGCGTCCGACCGGTTCGGGCAACAGGTTGTCGGCTTGGAGATCGGGCAGTTGGCGGGCGATGACATCGGCGTACGCCCGTCCCGCGCACACCACGATCTGGGAGGTGTCGACCAAGGTGGCTGCCCGCTCGAATGCCAACTGCAACAGCGAGCGGCCATCGATCATGGGCAAGAGTTGCTTCGGCATGCCACGCCGGGACAGGGGCCACAGCCGGGTACCAGAGCCTCCGGCCAGGATTACCGCATAATTCATGTCCCCCATCCGACCCATCCGATCATGCCAGTGGTGTCTGGCTCGCCGAAACGCGCCAGACACCACTGCTGAGATAAAGAGACCAGGACAAGGGGAGGAAGCTTCATTTCACCCCTTCTCGACGTGTCACTGCCAATCGTCACCCTCGTCGAAGACCTGTTCGACGATCGGTTCGGGCTCATCCATGTCAGTCAGCTGAGGGGCAACACCCATGGTCGCCAGCATCTGGCGGACGTTGCTGAGCTGCAGTGTGATGGCATCGCGGCGAGCGCTGGCGGCTTGGACCTCACGCTCGGATTCGCGGCGAATCCGCTCAGCGGAGGCCTTGGCCTGCTTGAGGATTTCGCTGCCCTGGCTGTTGGCATCCCTGATGGTCGCCTCAGCCTGCTCCTGAGCCTCAGCCTTGTAGCGCTCAGCCTCTTCCTGGATCGCATACAGGGCTTCCTCTGCCCGCTGCATGGCCTCGTCCTGAGCTTTCATCTGAGCCGCGAAGTCTTTGGCAGCTTCGTCGCGACGCTCGGCCAGCGTCTTCTCGAAGTCGGCAGCCGCGACGGCCGCACGGGCTCTCTGGTTCTCGTAGATGGCTTCGGCTTCCTCCCGGCGTGCCAGGGCTTCGCGGTCTGCCTGATCGAGGATTTCCTCGGCTTCGCGCTGGGCCTGGGTGATGATCCGGGTAGCCTCGGCATCGGCCTTGGTCCGTACTTCTGAGGCATAGACCTCAGCTTCAGTACGCGACTGCTCGGCAGCGGCCTGCGTCTCTGCGGTGAGCTGCTCAGCCTCCCTCTTCGCGCTCGAGCGTACATCGTCGCTTTCAGCCTGGGCCAGGGACAGCATTTGAGAAATGCGAGACCCCAAGTCTTCGAAGGTCGGGGTCTTGGGAGCTTGCGTGACGCGGTCCTCCAGATCCGCGGTATACAGCGACATCTCATCAAGCTCCTGCTGGAGCTGATCGATCGTGGCCTGCAATTCACCGGTATCTGAATCCTGAACACCTGCTCCGGCGCGGGCCGCCTCAAGCTCTCTGGTCAAGTCTTCAAACGCGGCATTGACTTCTTCGGGATCGTATCCCCGAAGTATCATCCGAAATGTGGGCATCTGTCCTCAATCTCTCTCTGGTAGTAGTTAGGTGCCTGCCGGATTCTCCGGCACAGCAAGGGCCTCGATAACACCCGACAACTGACCCAGTTGTGCGGCGATATTATCTCTTCGACGCGCCAAGGTGGCAGCTTCCATTCGAGCACGCTCCATGTACTCACGTACCTCGTTACGAATGGCATCTGCATCCTGCCTGGCTTGTGCAACTACATCTATTGCCTCTTGTCGTGATCTCCCCGCACGCTCCGCGACACCTCGCTGCAACTCTTCCATTTCGGCCATGGCTCGCGCACGAGCCTCAGCGGCCACGCTTTCCTGCCGAGAAATTCTCTCTTCCACCTGGGCCTTGAGCGCCATCGCATCATTGCGGGCCCGGGCCAGGATAGATTCGCCTTCGGCGCTGGCTTCCTTACGAATCGTCTCAGAATCGGTCTTGGCACGATTCATGATGGCTTGGAAGGTTTCATTGAGATCAGATCGTTTCGCCGACACCTCGATATTGGCTTCGCGCCGGATCGCATCCGCTTCCGCCTGGGCGCCGATCACCAAAGCCTGCATGGATTCCTGCGTGGCCGCGACCTGCTCGGCGACCCGGTCCAACCGCTCCTGGGCCTGAGACCTGGCCTCGGCGACAATTGACTGGAACTCGTCCTGAGCTTCCTTGCGCAAGGTGGCGACCTGGAACTCGGCTTCGCTGCGCGCAGTGTCGATGGCGTTGGCTGCCGATTCCATCTCGACCTGCATGGCATCCCACAAGCGTTGAAGTTCTTCCTCGACCGAGGTCCACGTGTCCGCCACTTCGCGGTCCAACTGGACGCGACGCTGTTTCGACTCTTGTTCGATGGCGGTCTTCATGGAGACCAGTTCCGCCTCGACCGCTGCCCTGTACTCCCCAATCCGGGCATAGGCGTCCGACTCGAAATCAGACACGACGGAGAAAATCGCCTTCTCCCGCTCCTGGGCACGGGTCTGAGCCTCGGAAACCTCATGACGGGCCCGGTCCAAGACATCCTGGACGAACCCCTCGGCTTCCCGTGCGATGCTGCGGGCCTTGTCGGCTGAATCCTTGACGATCGATTCGCCGGCCGATTGAGCCAGGTCGATAGCTGCCAAGACCACCGTCTCCGACTCGCGCCGACGCTGTTCCAACATTGCCGCAGCACTGCGGTTGTCTTCCATCAGGCGTTCCCAGCGAGTCTGGGCGGTCAGGAGTTCGGCCTCCGTTTCCTCCTGAAGGCGATCGGCAAGATTCTGTGCGTGTGTCAGGACGTCGTACATGCCCTGACTCTGGTCAGGAAAGGAAGGAGGCAAGGTATCGCTCATACGAACTTGACCTCCTTTCACTAGGAAACGACCGTTTACTATTGGGGCTGCCTCTGCCCCGGTCAGGGAGATGCGCCGTGACCGTTCCGCACCAAGGATTATGCCACATACACTATCCCTAACTGGCCATATCCTACACGACGCCGCCCAACACATGACTGACGCCTTTATCCGCAAGTCATCTTAGTACGTAGAGCAGTCAACACCACCATATGAATACTTCCTGGATCCCTTGACACCTGCCCTGTGCGCGACACCAGCCATAGGACAACTCAGACCTGGTGCTGAACCATCGATATCAGACTGACAGGAACCCTTGCACGCAAGCTCGTCGCCGTTTTTCCGCCTTCACCAAGGCCCTCTCCACACTCAGCTTGACAGTCATGCAGTCACAGAAAGCCGCTCACAACGCCAGTACGGAGTCGAACCAAGCTTCCATGAACAGGCACAGGTGACCCGGCACTGACACCCTGAGGAGAGCCTCATTGGCCCGAACCGGAAAAGACTGTGCGTATCACCGTGCTCGCCCATTCGAGCAGTTCCTGGTTTTTTAGAGGAATTGGTGGTTTCGTCCGGTGTGTGGGAGCTGGTATCAAGATGTGACCCTCGGGCTTGATGACAGTCCCGGGATACAACCGCGAAACCCTGATCCGACGCGAATCTGACAGCGCAGATTGGGGTGTGAAGCGGATGTTCCGGCCCTGTGCCACGACCTCGGTGACCCCAGCCTGGCGGGCCTCGACCCGCAGGCTCGCCACGTCGATCAGGGCCCGCACCACCTCGGGGGGCTCGCCGTAGCGATCCGTCAATTCCTCCACGACCTCGCTGACATCAGCCTCATTGATGGTCTGGGCGATCCGGCGGTACATCTCCAGTCGCAGTCGTTCGGAACTGATGTACGTACTGGGCAAGTGGGCTTCGACCGGGATCTCGATCCTCATCTCGACCTCCTCATGCGCCGCGGGGCCGTGTTTGAACTCGTCCACCGCCTCGCCCACGAGTCTGAGATACAGGTCGAACCCAACATCGGCGATGTGCCCGGACTGTTCGGCCCCGAGCAGGTTCCCCGCGCCCCGGATCTCCAGATCCCTCATCGCGATCCTCATCCCGGACCCCAGATCGGTGTTGGCCGCCATCGTCGACAACCGGTCGTGGGCAGTCGAGGACAGGGCCTTGTCCGGCGGATAGAAGAAGTACGCGTACCCCCGGTCCCTGCCCCGGCCCACGCGACCGCGAATCTGATGCAATTGGCTCAGTCCCATCGCGTCCGCCCGGTCGATGATCAAGGTGTTCGCCGTGGAGATGTCGAGGCCGGATTCGATGATGGTCGTGCACACCAGGATGTCGATCTCCCGGTCGACGAAATCGACCATGACCCGTTCGAGATCGTGTTCGGCCATCTGCCCATGGGCGAGACCCACGCGGGCTTCGGGGACGAGGTCGGCGATCCGCCGGGCCTGGCGGGAAATCGATTCGACCCGGTTGTGGACAAAGAAAACCTGTCCTTCACGGGCCAGTTCCCTGCGGATGGCGGCCGTCACCTGGCCTTCGTCGTACACGCCCGCGAACGTCAGAACCGGATGGCGCTCCTCGGGTGGTGTTTGGATTTGCGACAACTCCCTGATGCCTGTGACGGCCATTTCGAGGGTACGCGGAATCGGTGTCGCGGACATGGCCAGAACGTCGGCCTCAAGCCTCAGCCGTTTGAGTGCCTCCTTGTGTTCGACGCCGAACCGTTGTTCCTCGTCGATCACCACCAGGCCCAAGTCTTTGAAATGGATGTCCGAACTCAGCAGCCGGTGGGTCCCGATGACGACGTCGATCGACCCGTCTGCCAGGCCTTTCAGGGTCGCGCGCTCCTCAGACGGGGACTGAAAACGCGACAGGGGCGCCAAGGTGACCGGGAATCCGGCGAAGCGGGCCGCGAAGGTGGCGGAATGCTGCTGGACGAGCAGCGTCGTCGGGACCAGGATGGCCACCTGTTTGCCGTCCAGGGCCGCCTTGAACGCCGCCCTGACGGCGATCTCAGTTTTGCCGTAGCCCACGTCGCCGCAGATCAGCCGGTCCATCGGCGTGATCGACTCCATGTCGCGTTTGACATCGTCGATGCAGGCCAACTGGTCGGGGGTCTCCACATAGGTGAAGGAATCCTCCATCTCCTTTTGCCACTGGGAGTCCGGGGAGAACGCGAAACCCTTGGCCGCCTGGCGGGCGGCGTACAACTGGACCAGTTCGCGGGCGATTTCGCGTACTGCCTTGCGAGCGCGGGATTTGCGCCGGGCCCAATCAGCCCCGCCCAGTTTGTCGAGAGCGGGTTCCTGGCCGCCGACGTAAGCCGTGACCAGGTTGAGCTGGTCCATCGGGACGTAGAGACGGTCGCCCGGCTGGCCCCGCCGCGACGGCGCGTACTCGATCACCAGGTATTCCCG
>WREX01000113.1 GCA_009779115.1 Propionibacteriaceae bacterium | reverse complement strand
TGACCTGATCGGGCGCTACCCGATGCGCGGGGTTTCGGGCCCGGTCGGCACCAGCCAGGACATGCTCGACCTGCTCGGCGGCGACCAGGACAAGCTGAACCGCCTCCAGGAGACGGTGGCCCAGACCCTCGGCTTCTCGCACACGCTGATATCCACAGGCCAGATCTACCCGCGTAGCCTGGACTTCGATGTCCTGACCTGTCTGGCACAGATCGCGGCGCCGTGCTCCAACCTGGCCACCTCGATTCGGCTCATGGCTGGAAACGAGCTTGTCACCGAGGGCTTCAAACCCGGACAGGTGGGCAGTTCGGCCATGCCGCACAAAATGAACACTCGATCTTGTGAGAGGGTCAACGGGCTCAGCGTGGTCCTGAGAGGCTTCGTCTCCATGGCCGGGGAACTGGCAGGCGACCAGTGGAATGAGGGCGACGTGTCCTGCTCAGTAGTACGCCGGGTAGCACTGCCCGACGGGTTCTACGCCCTCGACGGACTGTTCGAGACCTTCCTGACGGTCCTCGACGACTTCGGCGCGTTCTCGGCGGTCATCGAAGCCGAACTGACCCGCTATCTCCCGTTCCTGACCACAACCAAGATCCTCATGGCGGCAGTCCAGCGCGGGATCGGCCGCGAGCAGGCACACGAGATCATCAAGCAGTACGCCGTCGCAGCCGCCCTCAAGATGCGCGACACTGGCCAGGACAACACTTTGCTGGACGATCTAGCCGCTGACAAGCGGTTGGGCCTGACGCGACAGGAGTTGGGCGACCTGGTCAGCACCCCACTGGAATTGACCGGAGCCGCCCATCAGCAAGTAACGAGGGTGGCCGAAGCCGTGAGAGTGATCGCCGAAGAGTACCCCGAAGCAGCGGCCTATCACCCGGGGGCAGTTCTCTAGCCTGAATGCACCGATCGCTTGCGTAGCGAGCGCCCCCATCTGAGTGTCATCAGTGGGTGTGCACTGTTTACGCGTGCCCCCGACTTTACGGGAACTCACCCTCCCGTTCAGATGGGTGCCATGGGCACAGCGACAACGCGGAGGCAGACTGGACGTCTGTTGAGCGGTGGCGATGGGGCCAGGGTGCCCATCTGGGGGCGCGGAGCAGCAATGGATCGGTGCATTCAGGTTTGGGACTGAACCCCCTCGCCCGATCTCAGGTACTCGTGGCTCCTGGAGTGATGACCGCGATGCCGTCACCCGTGATTGTGCCTGCTGGGCTGGATGAAACCTGAGTTGTGGACACTGGTGCAGGTGTACGACTGACCGACTGTGCGACCACTGTTGCCAATGCCAAAGAAATGATCACCAGGCCGATGACGATGCCGATGATCCTGTTGCGCAGTTTGTGCCGCTCGGCGGCGTTTTGTTCAGCCTTCTGCTGAGTGCGGTTGGTAGACCCGCGAACCTTCTTGTTCGCCACTGGTCACTGCTCCTTATGTCGGAGGATACATTCATATCTGAATCTACCTGTTCGTGTCTGAATCTACCCGTTCGCACCGACGAGTCGCGATGTCGGCCACATTGTCTCCTGCCGCCAGAGGAACCTGCTGCCATAGCAGAGTGAACCGGTGTGCCGCAGGGTGCCCGAGTAAGCCTGGATCGGTTGAGTCAGGCAGGCCCGGGCACCCGGGCACTCGGGTCATGTCATCACACAGCTGTGTAAGCGCCGTCGACGACGTACTGGGATCCGGTGACGAAGCTGGCTTCGTCGGACAGCAGGAAGGCCATCACGTTGGCGACTTCCTGGGCCGTGCCCAGACGGCCCATCGGGTGCAGGGATATGGTCTTCGACATCACCTGATCGTCGACGCCGTCCAGCAGGGGTGTGGTGATGTAACCAGGGTGGACCGAGTTGATCCGGATTCCCTGGGGGGCATACAGGGCCGCAGCTGCCTTGGTCATCCCGGCGACGGCGTGCTTGGCTGCTGTGTACGGCAGGTATTGCGCTTCGGCCACCAGTCCGAGGATGGACGAGGTATTCACGATAGACCCCTTGGTCTTGAGAATTTCGGGGATTTCGTACTTCATGGCGTAGAAGACGCTGTCTTGGTTGACCGCGATCAGGCGGCGGTAGCCGTCTATGTCCATGTCGGCGAGGTCGCCCATTGGCCCGCTGATGCCAGCGTTGTTGACAGCGTGATCCAGGCGGCCATAGGTCTTGATCGCGAACTCGACCATGGCCTTGCTGTCGGCCGGGTTGCCCACGTCGACCTTGATCGAGGCCCCACCGAGTTCGGCTGCCACTTTGGCGGCCTGATCGATGTTGAAATCTGCGACGACCACCTTCGCGCCCTTGGACGCCAGGGTTGTGGCGATGGCCAGACCGATTCCCGAGGCCCCCCCGGTTACGATGGCAACTTTGTTTTCAAATGTCATAGTGACTCCTTGTGGATTGCTTTAGCGCTAAAAAGGCGCTCATTAAGTAATTTAGCCAGCGTACTACCACGAACTGACATCACGATCAGTTTCGGCACATGGACAATCAATGGGCTTGCAGGACGCCAGTACGATGCCACTGACTGCGCGGGCGACCGCCCAAACCTGGATCGGTGGATCAGGGTTCAGGGTTCGGGGTGCGGGTTTAGCCCGAATCCACCGATCGCTTGCGTCGCGAGCGACACTGTGGGGGTGCGATGGGTCGGCGGGTGGCGTGAGGGCAGACTGGACGTGAAGTGGAGCGACGCCCGACGAGCCAGCGTGCCTCCACAGGGCCGCGCAGCAGCAATGGATCGGTGGATTCGGGCTTAGAAGAACCCGTCGGCCACACTGGCCGCCGCGGCCAGCCACGCGCGCTGGGTGGCGGGCTTGAGGTTGTCGTAGAGCAGGGCGCCTTCGACCATGGCCGGGTCGTAGGGGATGATCAGTACGTCGCGCGACAGTGCCGCGTACCCGTCCCGGATCCGGCGGATCGACTCCTCCGTGGCCTTGGGGTCGGCCTGTGTGATGATCGTGACCGAATTCTGGGCCAGTTCGGCACCATGTTCGTTGCGCCGGGCCAGAGCCTCCAGCAGCAGGGCCCCGGCTTCGGCGTGGTCGGCCCGGGTAGTCGTGACTGTGACCAACTGGTTGGTGTAGTCGATCATCCGCCGCCACATCGGGTCGGATTCGTCGTTGCCCGAGTCCATGATGACCAACTGGTAATACTTGGTGGCGACCTTCCAGATGGCGTCGACGTCTTGGGGTGTGATCCGCTGTTCGTCGGCCAGCAGGGCGCTCTTTGAACGCAGAACGTCGAAGTGGTCGCGGCTTTGGTGGTGGATGAACCGGAAGAGATCCGAGGTCTGCGCGTGTCCCGACATCAGATAGGGCACCTGCGGCAACAGTTCGAGCAAGGTGGCCTCGTGCGGGCCTTGTTCGGTCCGCCACCCCAGGGTTCCGCGAGTTTGGTTGTTGTCCCAAGCCAGGACGTTGGCGCCCCCGAACCGGGCGAAGACGGCGGCCAAACAGATGGTCGTGGGGGTTTTCCCGGCTCCGCCCTTACCATTCACGACAGAGACAACCCGCGGGTCGGGCCAGTACTGCGAGACGGCAGCCCGGTGCTCCCGGTCGGTACGTTCGGCTTCGGAGGGGCGTACTGAAAACCCCCGGCGGACCAGGGCACCGCGCCAGCCCTGCTCAGCGGTCAGGGGGCCTTCGAGCGTCGCGGTGAACGCTCGGCGGGGAACGGTCGGCCCGTCCGGTTGGAAGGAAAGGTCGTCGACCGGGTCGAGCGCCCTCGCGGCGACAGGCAGCGATGGGCGCGGGACAGGCGCGGGTTGAGCAGGCGACGCAACACTCGTGAACGCCGATCGCGCGGGTTGAGGCGCCACTGCATCCTGCGAGGCCTCGGTGACCGTGCCGTCGGGATTGATCAGGAGCTTGAACAGGCCTTCGGGATCGGAGCACACTGCCAGCAGCGTCGTGCCCGCAGTCCGCGCGGCCTGCATGAGGACTTCCATGGACTGGCGCCGCGCGCTGGGCAGGTCGGGGCTGGTTATCGAAGTCGAGCGGTTGTTGATCAGCACCTCGCCGGCGCCGTTGGCACGTAGGAAGACCGCACAGGTCGGCGCGGCCGGGTTGGTGACAGGCGACTCCTCGGCGGGGCGCGCCAGTGCCGGAGATCCGCCAGGCGCCGGAGGCGCTGGAGGCCTGGACGGTTCGGCCCGTGGGGGGATCGACCCGGAGTCGTCGGTCATGGGTTCGGGGGAGGAAGCCGAAATGGTGTCCACGGTTCCGTCCGGATTGACCACCAGCCGGAACACTCCCTCGGGTTCCGTGCACAAAACTGGCATCGAGCGTCTGTACCCGCTGGCGGCTGCGGCGACCAGTGTGATCGCCTCTCTGCGGGCCGTGGCCAGGTCGGGGCAGTCGAAGGGCGAGATAGTGCCGTTGATCGTGACTTCACCCGTGCCGTCGCGACGTATGCGAACAACACACGGTGAGTCTGCTATCTCTTCCGTCATCTCGACCTCTCACGTCTGGGTTGGGTATGTCGGATACTTCCATCGGACGGATCTTTCGTCATCTTACCAAGGTGAGCCGTGTCGTGGGTGCCTGTCAGACGAGATATCAGGAACCGCGAGAGATCCCGCAGAAATGTGGTATAAGGGTTTTCCCAGTACGACCTGGGCCACCGTGGCGCCCTGCACCGCGCCTCGTGAGCGTGGCGAAGCGATCAACTCAGCGCAAATCGAGGACGGCTCCCGCAGCCATGGCAATTGCTTCTTCGTAGTAACCCATCAGTTGATCGCAAAGCAACGGCCATGTTCGGTTGGACGTAAACTCTCGACCCGCCCGGGAGAATTGGCGACGCAGATCGGCATCGGACACCAGTTGTTCGACGTAGGACCGCATGGCCGTCAGATCGCCGGGCGGATACAGGTAGCCCCAGTGTCCGTGGTCGATCAGGTCAATGGGCCCGCCCCGCCCGGTCGCCACGACGGGTACTGCGGATGCGAGGGCTTCCTGGATGGCCTGGCAGAAGGTTTCCAGTTCGCCGGGGTGGACGAAGACATCCAGGGTGGCCACGGCCCGTGCCAGATCGTCCCCGGCCAGATGGCCGGTGAACACGGCGGTGGGGAACTGGTTCAGCAGATTCTTGTGGCTGGGCCCTTCGCCGATCAGGACCAGCCGGGTTCCGGGCAGGTCTGCCAGGACGGTCAGGTCGGTGATTTGTTTCTCGGGCGCCAAGCGGCCCATGTAACCGATCACCACCTCACCGTTGGGAGCCCAGGTGTGGTGGAGGTCTTCGTCGCGCCGTGCCGGGTTGAAGCGCGCGGTGTCGACACCCCGGCCCCAGATCTTGACCCGGGGAATGCCGTGTTCGATCAACTGGTCGCGGGCGGTGGTCGACGGGGCCAGCGTCAGGTTGGCGAGCAGGTGCATGTCCCGTACCCGGACCCAGGCGGGCGCTTCCAAGATGCCGAACCCGTAGCGTCCAGCAAAAGCAGGAATGTCGGTTTGATAAATGGCCACCGACGGGATGGAGAAATGGGCGGCCGACACCAGACCGGCGTACCCGTTCATGAACGGCCCGGCCACGTGGACGACATCGGGTGCGAAGTCGCCGATGACCTTGTCGATCATGAAACTGGGGGTCACACCGACTCGGACATCCTGGAACATCGGCAAGGAGATGGCAGGCATGGGAATGACCGGAAAACCCGCGTAGCTGGTCGGCATCCCTTCGGCGGCAGGGGGAATGATGATGGCGTCATGTCCGTTGTCGCGCAGGTATTCTGCTATGCGCTGCACGGAGTTGGACACTCCATCCGTCTGGGGCAAGAAACTCTCCGTAGCAATCGCCACACGCATGCTCTTAGTCTAGTGTCTCAGTCTGACTCCTTCCGTGGATTTTGCCGGTGGGCGAATCTTTTCAAGCAAAGACAACCGATGTGGGATTTGGCAACGGCTCTGGGTTGGGACGGGGGCGATTTGCTAGAATAATTTGGTGCCGGATCCATCCCTCACCCCTCAAGTCCCGACTACTTCTGCTGCCCCGATGGTCGCCATTCGTGCTCTGACCAAGTCCTTTGGGCAGATGTGCGCGGTCAACCATGTCGACCTCGACATCCCTGCTGGTTCGATGTACGGATTCGTTGGTCCCAATGGGGCTGGGAAGACCACGACCTTGTCGATGGTCACTGGCCTGCTGAAGCCTGATGCCGGCGCGGTGTGGGTGACCGGGATCAATGTCTGGGAAAATCTGGCCGCAGTCAAGGCCAAGATCGGCGTCCTGCCGGACAGATTACGGATGTTCGACCGGCTGTCTGGGCAAGAACTCTTGACGTACACCGGCCTGCTGCGCGGGCTGGACAAGCGTACTGTCGCCTCTCGGTCGGCCGACCTGTTACGGGCCCTGGGACTGGTCGACGACGCACGCAAGACGGTCGCCGACTATTCGGCGGGCATGACCAAGAAGATCGCCCTGGCCTGCGCCGTCATCCACGCCCCGGACTTGTTGGTCCTCGACGAGCCCTTCGAAGCCATCGACCCTGTGTCGGCGCGGGCCATCGCCGACATCTTGGGCGGGTTCGTCCGCGACGGCGGTACGGTCATCCTGTCCTCCCATGTCATGGACACGGTCCAGCGGCTGTGCGACCACGTGGCGATCATCGCACATGGCCGGTTGCTCGCAGCCGGGACCATCGACCAGGTCGCCGCCGGAGCCGACCTGGAGACCCGGTTCATCCAACTCGTCGGGGGA
>WREX01000112.1 GCA_009779115.1 Propionibacteriaceae bacterium | reverse complement strand
GAAACCAACCTTCATCACTGTGCTGGCATACTCGGGGATGCGGGCCAACACTACTTTCTCCAAGCCAGTCTGCGCGGCCAATTGGGCGAACACCGGGTAGAACATGTCCACGGTCACCGCCCAGCGTGCATTCGTGACTGAGATGTAATGTTCCAACTCGTCGATCGACGACAACGGGTGTGTCATCACGGCGTACGCGCCAATCTTGTTCAGAGCATAGAATCCGATCACCACCGCAGGCACATTCGGCAGCGACAAGATCACGGAGTCACGCGAACGGATGCCATGTGCCGTAAAGGCCGCCGCCGCTTGATCGACCTCATTTTTCAGGTCTGAGTACGACATACGCCGCCCCAGATAATACATGGCCGTACTGTCCGGGCTGCGCGCCGTGGACTGGGCCAGCATCTCGTACAGGGTCATGTCGGGAGTCACCATGTCCGCGGGAACGTCTTTGTAGAACGCCAGCCACGGTGCTTGTGTTGTCATCGAGCTTCCTGTCGTCTCCTACAGCGTCTCCAACATGGCTGGATGAGCGAGGTATTCCCCCAAGAGGTCCAGGGATCGGGCGTCATAATAACCGTCGGCGATCCGCTCGTCCAAGGAGACCCGCAGGTTCATCACCCGCCGTACTGCTGGCTGGCCGTCCTCCCCGACCACCACTGCGGGATGGATCTTGCCGATTGTCAGGAAAATCGAACAGGTTCCCCACTCATAGAGATGATGGTACGGCGCGTCGAGGCCGATGCTGCCCAGGTTGGCGATGTAGACGCTGCACCGCAACGGGTCGACACCACGCAGGAATCCGGGGGTGTCGACGTAGAAATCGAACCACTCCAGCCCCTTGACCGCAAGGCGCAGGAGCGAGCGCGGCAGATGTAGGAACAAACCGATGAGCTTGTCATCCGGCCGTTCGGCGTCGGTCCGGGCCGATCTGATCTCACCGCGGATCCTGGACAGGATGTTCTCCCGGCTGTCTTGGGGCTGGATTCTGAGCAGGACGTTGGCCTCCTCGGCATCGTCACTGTATTTCTTCTTCGCGATGAACGAGAACACGACGTCACGGCGCTGATAGAGCCGACGACCGATGAAATACCTGTTGAGCGTGGGCCGCTCGCGCAGGACTTTCACCAAAGCCAGCAGGACGGCCTGAAAGATCGTGATTTCCTGGTCCGTACCCTTGTTTTCTTCGATGTACGTCATGAGGTTCTCCACATCGACGTCGATGGGATAGTAGGCGACGGATTCGTTGCGGCCCTTCATCAGGTACGGGAAGATAGCGTTGAGGTTGTACGGCACTTTGACGCGGGTGGCATCGTAGCGGTCGCTTCGGCGCTTATGTATGGTCAGAGAACTCATCGTGCTACCCCCAGTGATCAGCCCGAATACACCGACTGCTGGTCCAACGAGCGTCAGTGTGCGCGTACTGGGGTGTCGGTCGGCGTGCACCGGGCATCCAGTCTGTCAACGCCGCGACCGGCCTCCCACTGCACCCGCATCGTGGTGCTCGTTACGCCTGCAATCGACGGTGTCGGGATAGTTGTGCCGGTCATTGATGTTAGTCCATCTGCCCCTGACATGAGACTGCGACGTCCGGTGAGTGGACAACTTGGATTCTGGATCGCGTCACTCAGATGGTTCTCGGGGTTCCTCGCCTGGTGATTATCTGATCACTTGTTTTCATCATCAAAAATGTCCGACCGCAGATCTACTCTGTGTCTTAGAGAATCCTGAGCCGTGGGATTCTACCGTGACATCTAGATCGCGCGATGAAGCGATCGAATAATCCAATGATGGGGGTATCATGCCCGACAACGCTGAACACGCCGATCTGAACCACTCTGAGAAGTCAGCGAAGGTGCCGACGAAACGGCGTAGACGCTTTTTGAGGTGGCTGATACCTGTAGTCGCCGTCGTGGTGGTTGCCGGGGTGGCCGGCGGGATTCTGCTCAGTCACAGAGCCGCAGCCAGCACCACCGTCACCACCGTGACCCGCGACGTCCAGGCGAGCATGGTGACCATGACGGAATCGGTCACGACATCGGGAACCATCGAACCCCAGCAGCAAGCGGACCTCAGTTTTTCCAGTTCGGGTACGGTCAACACCGTCAGCGTCGCGGTCGGTGACACCGTGGTGACCGGGCAGGCTCTCGCATCGATCGACACAACAAGCCTTCAATCCAGTGTCGATTCGGCACAAGCGGCCGTGGACGCGGCGCAATCCGATTACAACACTGCTGTCAGTTCCGGGGTGAGTGCTCAGATCACAGCAGCCAATTCAACCTTGGCGACCAAGCAGAACGCCTTGACCAATGCTCAGTCGGCTCTGTCCGCGGGTACGTTGACAGCTCCTTTCGACGGGACTGTCGCGGTTGTATCCATGGCCGTGGGTGACTCGGTCGGCTCGGGGGGTTCGGGCAATTCGGGTTCTGGCAATTCAGGGTCAGGCGGGAACAGCGGGCTCGGCAGCAGTTCGTCCAGCAGTTCCGATGTCATCACGGTCATCACCACGAACCTGTACTCGGTGAGCACGTCGGTGGGCGCTTCGGACGTGACCAAGATCAGCAAGGGGATGGCCGTCCAGGTGACGCCGAACAGCTCCTCCGACCAACTCGCCGGTACTGTGACCTCGGTGGGAGTCATCGCGTCATCGAGTACGTCCTCCGGGGCATCGTTCCCGGTGACGATCAACATCACCGATCCACAGCAGGGGTTGTATGCAGGAGTGACCGCATCGGTCGACATCACTACGTCGAGTCGACAGGTGCTGGCTGTGCCGTCAGCCGCCATCAGTCTCGACCAGGGCCAGTCCACCGTCCAGTTGAAGACGGACCAGGCTGTGACGACCACAAATGTCACCACAGGGGAGTCGAGCAATTCGATGACTGAAATCACCGCCGGATTGCAGGAGGGCGACACGGTCGAGGTGACCATGCGTACTGGTGGAAATGCCGCCAACAACCCTGGAGGTTTGTCGTCACTGTTCCCAGGCGGCAACGGGACACGCCGTCCGCAGGGCAACTTCACTTTCCAGCCGGGCTCGGGCGCTGGCGGTGGCGGTTACCCAGGCCAGGGTGGCGGATATGGCGGCGGTGGGTACGGTGGCGGCGGCGCGCCTGGTGGCGCAGCGACCGGAGGGCGCTGATCATGGCCCGGGTGGACTCGACGCCCACGGTCATGCCGGCATCCTCGGGCAAGCCGGCTCCCGTGGTCGAACTCCAGACCATCTGGAAGACCTATGGCTTGGGCCGCAAGAACGACTCCGTCCGCGTGGACGCGTTGCGCGGGGTGAGCCTGTCCGTCGGCCAGGGGGAGTACACAGCGATTGTCGGCCCATCCGGGTCGGGCAAGTCGACTCTGATGCACATCATCGGTTGTCTGGACACGCCCACCTCGGGGACGTACCTGATCAATGGTGAGGACGCCTCCGACCTGAGCGAACAGGATCTTGCCGAGATTCGCAACATCCGAATCGGCTTCGTGTTCCAGCAGTTCAATCTCTTGGCATCCCTCAACGCGTGGCGCAACGTCGAATTGCCATTGTCTTATGCCGGAGTGCCCGCCTCCAAGCGGCGCACCCGGGCGATGGAAGCCCTGGAGAAGGTCGGTTTGACCAATCGCGCCTCGCACAAGCCCGGCGAAATGTCCGGCGGCCAGCAGCAGCGTGTGGCGGTGGCCAGGGCCTTGGTCAACAACCCTTCCCTGATTCTCGCCGACGAGCCGACCGGCAACCTCGATTCGGTGTCCACGACGGACATGCTCAACTTGTTCGGCAGTCTGAGCAAAGAAGGCAGGACGATCATCCTGATCACCCATGACTCCGATGTGGCTGCCACCGCTCATCGCGTCGTCCAGGTCCGCGACGGGATGATCACTTCCGACACTATGAACCTCACCGATGGAAGCACGTCCTTCGAGGTTCCCCTGTCGTCGTCTGTGGGCCGCGCACGACGGTCGGCGAACAACCAGGATCTGGTGGGGGATACTCTTCCCGGAGGAGTCCGCTCAGCCGGGGCGGAGGTCCAGTCGTGAACTTCGCACAGATTCTTCGTACGAGCTGGTCGGCTATCGCCACCCACCGGCTGCGTTCCGCCCTGACCATCATCGGCATCTTCATCGGCATCGCGGCGGTCTCATTGACGATCGGTCTGGGTCAGGGTGCTCAGCGCATGATCTCCGACGAAATCAGCTCACTGGGATCAAATCTTCTGATCGTCACCCCCGGTTCGTCGACTTCGACGTCGGGAGTACGCGGCGGTATGGGCTCGGCGACCACCCTCACTATCGACGACGCCACCGCGCTGACTTCGCCCGCTGTGGCTCCCGACATTTCGGGCGTGGCCCCCATCATGTCGTCGTCACAGACCCTGACCACCTCGTCGACCAACTGGACGTCGACGGCCTACGGGTCGACGGCCTCCTGGCTGTCTGTGCGGTCGAGAACCGTTCAGGCCGGGCGGTTCTTCACCGATGCCGATGTGACCAACTGCGCGACAGTCGTTGTCCTTGGCCCGACGACGGCCCAAGAGTTGTACGGGCAGGCCAACATGGCGGTCGGCCAGTCGCTGACCATGGGGACGGCTCAATACACGGTGATCGGCGTCCTGGCGTCGGCCGGATCCAGCAGTCTGGGAGATGAAGACGACATTGTCGTGATGCCGTACTCCACGATGAGCCAGCGGATCTCCGGCGGGGTGACCAGGTTGTCGATGATCTATATCTCCGCGACTTCTCAAGCGAGCCTAACCGCCGCGTACCAGGAAGCCACAGCGGCTCTGTTGACCCGGCACGGGGTCTCTGCCAGTTCGGCTGACTTCTCGATTACGAGTCTTCAGTCGGTGTTGGATGTGGCCAGTTCGATCACCGGGACGCTAACCCTGGCCCTGGCGGCACTAGCAGGGATTTCCCTTGTCGTCGGCGGTATTGGTGTCATGAATATCATGCTTGTCTCCGTGACCGAGCGGATACGTGAGATCGGATTGAGGAAAGCCCTGGGGGCGACTCCAGGGGTGATCAGGCTGCAATTCCTGATCGAGGCCGCCATCTTGGCGGTGATAGGCGGCATCTTGGGGATCGGCCTGGGGTATCTGGCGGGTTGGCTCATCAGCCAGGCGATCTCCATCACGGTGACCATCTCCTGGTCGGCCTGTTTGCTGGCCCTGGGCGTGTCTGCACTGGTGGGGATCGTCGCCGGAGTCTACCCGGCGAGCCGCGCCGCCAAGATGGCCCCCATTGACGCATTGAGGAGTGAGTGATCATGGACGAGAACATGGATGAACATGTCATTGCAAGTGTGTCTGCGGGAAGTGAGTCGATGACAGATGGTCCCAGCATTCCCACGCCGCGCAGCCGTCGTGAGCGTCGCAGGGCCCGTCGGCGCCGCTGGATCATCGGCGGGGTCGTTGCGGTCGTCATCCTGGGTTCGACTGGTGTCGCGACAGCCTATGCGGCGAGCCGCCCCGTCCCGCTTGACCAGCGTTACGTGATCGGCACAGTCACCACCGGGGATATGACCAGCACCCTGACCTACACCGGCACGGTCTCCAAGACCAATCAGAAGACCCTTCATTTCCCGGCTTCCAGCACGGTGACGTCGGTCGACGCTGTCGCCGGTGACACGGTGACGGCTGGACAAACCATTGCGACAATCGACGACACTAGTTTGTCTCAGGCAGTTGATACCGCTCAGGCCAACCTGGATCAGGCGAATCTGACCGTGTATGAAGCCCAGAACACATCGTCCTCGTCGGTGTCGTCCTCGTCGTTGGCGTCGTCGCGCAACCAGTCATCGTCGGCCAGCAACCAATCCGCGTCATCCGCCAGTCGCGCGTCTTCGTCACAAAATGAGGCCTCGTCTTCAGGTGCCCAGGCGCTTTCCCCGGGTGCGCAGCAGGGTGGACAGTCGTCCTCCAGCACTCAGCCGAGCCAACAGGCGTCGGCTTCAGCCAGCGCCACGCCCAGTACGGCCACGTCGACCGACGCGGATGACCTGGCCCAAGCCGCAGCTGGCCTCAAGCAGGCACAAACCCAAGCTGACCAGGCCGTACAAGCTGTGACTGCCGCGTGCGCTGGGTTGGACCCCTCCGTGTGGGGCTCTGCGCTTCCCACGGAAACGTCCACCTCTGGCTCTTCTCCGAGTAGCAGTTCGAGTGCCTCCACTGGTGGTTCGGGTGCTTCGTCCTCGGCTGGCTCCTCAGCAGCTTCCTCGGCTGGTGGGTCGGGTGCATCCCCGGCGGCATCCTCCGGTTCCACTGCCGCAGGCGCCAGTACGACCTCTGCCGCAGCACATGCGACCACATCCGGCGCGTCATCGTCCGCAGCCGGATCCTCATCGGCCGCCTCGACTGGCACGGGGACAACGACCGCGCCAACCCACGCGCCCACAACTTCTTCGGCTACGACCCAGGCCCCCACGTCCACTGCCTCGGCTTCCTCGCACACATCCACCTCCGCGCCAACGACCGCCTCAGCGCCGGAAAGCAGCTCCTCTGGTGGCTTCCTACCGATGGCCCCCTTGCCGGGAACTGAGACCTCCTCGTCCGGCAGTTCTGAGAGCGAGATGCCCACCGAGTGCGCCTCGACATCCGGAACCACTCCTGACCCGTCGTGCTCCAGTGAGTCCGCGTCCAGCACGCCGTCGAGCAGCACGTCGTCAGCCCCCACCCTCCAGGGCTGCCTGGTAGCAGTACAGACTCTCATCCAGACTCAGTCCGATCTGTCCAAGGCCTCCGACCAGTTGCTGCAGGTGGCTCAGCAAGTGATGCAAGACAGTGCG
>WREX01000111.1 GCA_009779115.1 Propionibacteriaceae bacterium | reverse complement strand
CGCTTCAATGACGCCTATGTCCGTCACGCTCATGCCATACGCATCAATGGGTAGCGTGAACGACGCCGTGCCCATATCTACTCGGCCCACTCCGGGAATCACAACTGGAGGAGAAGCGGATGGCACACCAGTCGACTCGCCAGGGGGGGGGTGACACCCTGCCCACTAGCCGAGCAACCAGAGACCGTCAACAGCACAACCACAGCCACCACCACTGAAACAATTGAGGTAGCAACCTGTTTCGCAATAGCCCTGTTAATCATGGCTGCTGACTACAAATCTGGTCATTGTTTCCAACTTACACGACAAGCCGATATCTGATGGAAGAACACTAGCACCACGGGCGCACCAACGAGTCGCATCGGACGTGCAGGAATGAGGAGTGCTCTATCAAGAAAGGGACAAGGTGTGTGATCTGACGTACTCACTGTTACAGACGGTTTTGAGCGGGGCAGTGAACGCCAAGCTGATCACTGTGACGACGGCTATCCGTTGCCAAGAGGTTGCCGATGACTACCTCGCCGGGGTGTACGACAGGCCTCGGACGCTATTGATCTTTCGAGAAGAGTCTGAGCTTGCCGACTCGGTCAGGTAAATTTGTTGGCCTCAATCTTGAAAGGCAAATCCACAGTGTCGCGAAAACGCCGGTCACGGCAGGACGACCCTCGGTTCATGCCGATGGTGGTCCTACCGGCGAACTCACCGGTACTGCCAGAACCTCATGAGGTTGAAGCTGCTTGGATTCTTGCGCGTCATTTCGGTGCCGTCGTTGAGTTCCTGCGGCCATCCGAGGGATACAAGATGCGAACGGCTGACATGGTGATGAATGGGCTGATTTGGGAGATCAAGTCACCGACCGGAAGTGGACGCACCACCATCGCCAACCAGTTCCGACGCGCATCCAAACAGTCCAGTCACCTCGTGTTCGATGCCCGTCGAGTGCATCTTGGCAACGACATCGTACTGGCTCAGGTTCGCAAGGAGATGGTGCGCCGCCGACACATCAGGACGGTTCTGTTTATCGCAAAGGATGGCACTGTTCTGGAGGTTGGCCGAACCCAGTGGTAATCTTGAAGTTGAGGAGGCCGGGCAGTCTAAATAGGCAGTCAAAGGAGCACCTCAGCAATAACAGCATCCGCCATAAACGGGTGCTGTTAGTGCTTGCGGCCTCAGTCCGTCAAGCTCTTCTTAATCGCCGTCAACTCAGCCTCATGCCGCTTGATCGTCTCCATCTGATAGGCAGCCACAATGTCCCCCCACTGCTGCGTGTAATTCATATCATCCACCCACTGCGCCATAGCGATTTGCGCGGCCAACTCCAACTCTAGTAAGTCAAAATACTTGCTATTTAATCTATTTTAATATCAATAGGATGGCAAAGACTATGCGGGAGTATCCCAATAACGGTGGGTTGGGGTTCTGGCGGTTTGTCATTTTTAGTTGTTCTCCGCCGGGTTGATGCGCCCGTCGAAGGCGATTGCGAAAGCGTTCAGGGCTGGCTTCCACCGCATGGCCCATCTCGCTTTCCCTCGACCTGTCGGGTCGAGAGACCTTGTGACCAGATACAGGCATTTTAACGCTGCCTGGTCGTTGGGGAAGTGTCCACGCGCGTTGACGGCGCGCCGATAGCGGGCGTTCAACGATTCGATGGCGTTGGTCGTGCAAATGATCTTACGGATCTCCTTGTCCCAGGCCAGGAACGGGGTGAACTGTTCCCACGCCTGACGCCACAACTGGATGATCGCCGGATATTTGGCGCCCCAGGTGTCGGTGAACTCGGCGAACCGAACCTCAGCCACCGGAATCGTGTCGGCCTCATAGACCGGGCGGATCGCTTTGGCGACCTGGTCCCAGTCCTTCTTCGACGCATACTTGAACGTGTTGCGCAGCAGGTGGATCACACACGTTTGGACTCTGGTGTCCGGCCATACCGACGTGATCGCGTCAGGCAGCCCCTTGAGGCCGTCACACACAGCAATCAGCACGTCGTTGACACCGCGGTTCTTGATCTCCAGCAACACTTGCTGCCAGTACTTGGCGCCCTCGCCGCCGCCGTCCTGGCCGGCCCAGATACCCAGGATGTCACGCTCACCGGACACGGTCACCGCCACGGCGACATAGAACGGCTTGTTCGACACCGAGCCATCTGTCACCTTGACACGAATGGCGTCGATGAACACCACCGGATACACCGAATCCACAGGCCTGTTTTGCCATTCGGCCATCTCGTCGACGATCTTGTCCGTAATCCGACAGATCGTCTCTTTCGACACCTGGGAGCCATACACCTCGGCTAGATGCGCGCTGATCTCACCCGACGTCAATCCGCGCGCGGTCAACGACAGCACCATCTGGTCGACGCCGTTCAACCGGCGCTGCCGCTTCTTGACCAGCATCGGCTCAAACGAGCCGTCCCGGTCCCTGGGCACGTCGATAGTGACCGGCCCGATCTCCGTGGTCACCGTTTTCGATCTGACACCGTTCCGCTCATCGCCGGTGTCATGAACACCCGAATGGTCACGGCTGGGATAGCCGAGGTGGTCATCCACCTCGGCTTGGAGAGCTGTCTCGATCACGGTTTTCGTCAGATCGGTCAATACCCCGCCGGGGCCGACCAGGTTAAGCCCGTCCTGCCGGGCCTGATTCACCAGCTCTTGAGCGAGCTGGGTTTGCTGATGCCTTTCCACATCAACAAGCATGGTGGACATGAGTCCTGCCTTCCCGCCGGGACACACCCGGCAGATCAAGCCAGCCCCCTCAACCCACCGTTAGCGGGATAGTCCCCCTTCTCCGCGCTCGAAACAGCCTCAGAACAGATAGCGGTAGCAGCAGACAACCGTACGGCACACTCTGAATCACAGACTGTCGAAATGTGTTCCGACTTGGGCCAGTGCGTAAATAATATATTCCAGAATAAAGAGGAATATTTCTCAATTTATTCCATTGAGCCCATCGTAACAGGCACGCATGTGGTCCGGCAAGACCCTGACGGGGATGGAGCCAAAGGCCAAGGAGCCTAACTCTGCCACCGTGCTCAACAACTGTGGAGTTCAGCCGAGTGCGCCTTGGATAGTCACTGAATCAGGCAAGGTGTCGCCGGAGTCGGGGTTGGCTCGTGTGAAACTGTCGGACCCATCGGTTGTAGATGCCACGTAGATGCCTGCATCCACGCCTGTGATGTAGTACTGGGCGCCCGAATCCTCTGACGCGTCGTCCCAGGCGGTCAGGTAGAGGAGGTACCGCGTACCAAGATCAAGAAACAGTACGCCCGACTGTCCAGAGGTTTTCGTGTTGGTTGTGCCGGCAGGGCGGGTGCCAGTCTGGCGGACGGTGATCGTGTCATGAACCTCGACCGTCTGCTGGCCCTTGACGACTGTGTCGACCACGAACGTGTCCAGGGTGAAGTCGATGTTGTCGCCGGTATCTGACGCCACTCGTTCGGATGTCGGGGTTCCGATCACGATGACGGTGCTGTCGTCAGCCATCGCCTGCAAGGAGTTGTAGAGGGTCTCCCGGCTGATAGCTGAGGTCGTGTGAGAGCAGCCGCCGAGTCCGATCAGGCAGGCACCAACAGCGATCAACACAGCGATTCTTGAAACTCTAGCAATGATCATCATTGCTCCTTCCCCTGATGGTGCTGCTGACACTGGAACACCTATCGAAAGCACAACTCTAAACCCGGATGCACTGATCCATTGCTGCTCCGCGCCCCCATATGGGCGCCCTGGCCCCATCGCCACCGCTCAACAGACGTCCAGTCTGCCTTCGCGTTGTCGCTGTGCCCATGGCACCCATCTGTACGGGAGTGCGAGTTCCCGCAAAGTCGGGGGCACGCGTAAACAGTGCACACCCACTGATGACACTCATCTGTACGGGAGTGCGTGTTCCCGTACAGTCGGGGGCACGCGTAAACAGTGCACACCCACTGATAACACTCAGATCCATAACGATCCCATTTGATACAACGACAGTGTTGGTGTTACGTCGTCCTGGTCATCACGCGCTGGGCGGCGAGGACTTCGACTCCTTGCGTGAGGTGGGTGTCCCGCGAGCCTGGGAGCGCTCTGCGAGCGACTCGCTCCTGGACGTCACGCAACATCACTTGGAGACGTGCTTCTAGTTCTTTCTTCGGCAACAGATCGGTCCAATACTCGGCAACCACAATGTTGTCCTTGTGCAGTTCCATCAGTTCCACTTGCTCACGGTCCGCCGACGTACAAAGAATCAAGCCGATGGGTGCCTGTTCGTTCTCGCCGCGCTCATACTTGTCGAGCCATTTCAGGTAGAAGCGCATTTGGCCTTCATACTCGGGGGTAAACTCGCCAATCTTCAACTCGACGGCGACAAGCCGGGAAAGCGGGCGGGAGTAGAACAGCAAGTCGAGGCGATAGTCTTTTGTGCCCATCGGCATCCGCACCTGACGGCCGACGAACGCGAAACCCCGGCCGACCTCCAGCAAAAACTTCTCCAATTCGCGGAGAATAGCCTCCTCCAGGTCGGCCTCCAGGTACGCATCAGTCAACCCCAGCATGTCCAACAGCATCGGGTCACGGAACGTGTCCAGCGGTACTGCCGATCCTTCCGGTATTTGAGAGTTGGCAATCTGGCGGCGCTCAAAGGCCTTTCGGGAAATGGCCCACCGTAGTTCCCGCACACCCAGCCGTTTGTCGGCAACCTCGCCCAGATAGAACCGCCAGGCCTCCGGTTCTTTCAACGGGAGGAGTTCCTTGACGTGGGACCAGCCAACTTGAGGTGGAAGGGTACTCAAAGTCTCTTCTGGGCATTCCCTAACGAACTGAACCATTCGGCGAAGACTGCCGGTATCGAAACCTGAGCCGTATCGGCCGGTCAATTTGCGCGACAGTGTAGCGACAATGTGTTTCCCGTAGTCAGCACGGCCTTGGTCCAGAATTGCCGTATCAATCAACTTGCCCAACTGCCAGTACATGACGACCTGGACAGTGTTTGCGTGATAGGCGATAGCCGAACGCGCGTCATCAATCAGGCACGCCGCCTGCTTAAAGAGGCCATCTCCGCCTGATGGGGCGTTTGCGGGCAGTCGGGTCAACTCGGCCATTCAATTCCTTCGTCTCGCATCCGGAGGGTTGGATTTGCGCTACACGTAGCGCGAATCCAGTACGTACCCAAGATGAACGTCACCGCCGTCTGCCGGTTCCGCTTACCAGCCCAAGCCTATCGGCTGCCTCCGACCATTTTTCGGCTCCGTCTTGGTGTACTGCCTTAAACCCGAATCCGCCGATTCATGGCTGCTGCGCGACCCTGTGGAGGCACGCTGGCTCGTCGGGCGTCGCTCAACTTCACGTCCAGTCTGCCTTCACGCCACCCGCCGACCCATCGCACCCCCACAGTGTCGCTCGCGACGCCAGCAATCGGTGCATCCGGGTTAAATGCGATGCCTGTTGGAGTGAAGGTGAATGATTGCGCGAAGGGTCCAGTTGTCCCGTATCGTCGTCGTATTCAGGCATGATTCGGGTGAAGGCACCGACTACCCGGTGGACACAGATGCCCCCCGGGCGACAAGATCGGCTTGATCCTGCATCCACGCCTGCTCCAATCCTTCTTGGAATGCGACATTGTCCATATAGATTCGCAGTGCAATCTCACCACCCAACACAGACGAACGCCGCAACGCCTGGTTCAACTGTTCGAGGTGATACTCCCGTAGTCTTCTGAGTTCGTCAGAATCATGTGACAATTGCACCTGACAATCCTTCCCCCACAGTTGCAGTGGTGAGGAACAGGAAAGACTCTGCGTCGAAGACAGCAACAATCACCGCGCACACCGACTCGGCGAGAATCTCAACCTCTTGGCGGGTGAGGTCGGTGCCCGGTGTTAACGGCAGTTCACTCACCGGCAAGGCAGATACGAACGCGTTCAGCGGGTACCCAGCCGCTCCAGTCCTCAGAAGGTGTACGGGCTCCACACCCCCTCCATCCAGTCCAGTCCAGCGGATCACGCGATCGTCCACGAACGCGACATCAGGGGCGAGACACTGGTCGCCCTTCCTCGCGAAATCGCTTTCGACAATCAGCGAGCCACCACCACACATGGCCGTATTTGTGAAAGCTCTCACAGCGAGTGAGTCAACATCGGCTTCCTTCAATCCCAGCGCGTACGAAAACGGGAAATCTTCCGAACCCGCTGTACCAAGGAGGAACGCCCTTGGCAAGGCCTCTAAACGTTCAACAAGCAGCGTTGACAGGACCGACCCTTGGAGCAGCGACTTCAGTACCCAAGCCCAGGCTTTGTCCACCACCGGTGGTTCCAGCATCATCGTGTTCATGATGGTTGTATTGTCCCACTTGACCACTCAGCACCTCGCTGACCTTCCTTGTACCCTTTCCCAGATGTCACTGTAGGTCTGTGACCTGGTTCGTGTCGCGGTATTGTCGCTGGGCCCAGTGCACTCATCTGTACGGGAGTGCGAGTTCCCGCAAAGTCGGCGGCACGCGTAAACAGTGCGTACCCGCTGATAACACTCAGATGGTGCCGCTCGCGACGCAAGCGACAGGATTCAGGCTGAGCTATGTTCGCCCGTCTGTGTGTTGGGCAAGACCACGGTGAACTGGCTGCCCTGTCCTGGCTGGCTGGCGACTGTGATCTGTCCGCCGCACAGTTCGACGCCGCGGTGCACGATGGCTAGGCCGAGGCCATTTCCGACCTGGTTGCGTGAACGGTCGGCCTGGTAGAACCGTTCGAAGACGTGAGCCAATGTGGCATTGTCCATGCCGATTCCATTGTCTTGTACGGTCACCTGAATGTGGTCG
>WREX01000110.1 GCA_009779115.1 Propionibacteriaceae bacterium | reverse complement strand
TCCCCCGACGAGTTGGATGAACCGGGTCTCCAGGTCGGCTCCGGCGGCGACCTGGTCGATGGTCCCGGCTGCGAGCAACCGGCCATGTGCGATGATCGCCACGTGGTCGCACAGCCGCTGGACGGTGTCCATGACATGGGAGGACAGGATGACCGTACCGCCGTCGCGGACGAACCCGCCCAAGATGTCGGCGATGGCCCGCGCCGAAACGGGGTCGATGGCTTCGAAGGGCTCGTCGAGGACCAACAGGTCCGGGGCGTGGATGACGGCGCAGGCCAGGGCGATTTTCTTGGTCATGCCCGCCGAATAGTCGGCGACAGTCTTGCGCGCGTCGTCCACCAGTCCCAGGGCTCGCAACAAGTCCGCCGACCGAGACGCGACAGTACGCTTGTCCAGCCCGCGCAGCAGGCCGGTGTACGTCAAGAGTTCTTGCCCAGACAGTCGGTCGAACATCCGTAATCTGTCCGGCAGGACGCCGATCTTGGCCTTGACTGCGGCTAGATTTTCCCAGACATTGATCCCGGTTACCCACACCGCACCGGCGTCAGGCTTCAGCAGGCCGGTGACCATCGACAACGTCGTGGTCTTCCCAGCCCCATTGGGACCGACGAATCCGTACATCGAACCAGCGGGGATGTCGAGGTCGACATGGTTGACCGCGCACATCTGTCCAAAGGACTTGGTCAGGGCGCGAATGGCGACCATGGGAGCAGTAGAAGAGGTCGGGACTTGAGGGGTGGGGGAGGGATCCGGCACCCAATAATTCTAGCAAATCGCTCCCCAGACCGACCCAGAAACATTGCTGAGCCAAAGAGCCTGCTGGCGTATCATGTGTCGGCATCCTTCAGCACACTGCCAGCGGGGAAATTTGCTGTCACCGACTCTCCCACGTTCCGAATCCACGGATGGTATCAGGCTGAGACACTAGACTAAGTCCATGCGTGTGGCGATTGCGACGGAGAGTTTCTTGCCCCAGACGGACGGAGTGTCCAACTCCGTGCAGCGCATCTCGGAATACCTGCGTGACAACGGACATGACGCCATCATCATTCCTCCGGCTGCGGAGGGCATGCCGACCAGTTTCGCGGGTTTTCCGGTCATCCCCATGCCCGCCATCACCTTGCCCATGTTCCAGGATGTCCGCGTCGGTGTGACGCCCAGTTTCATGATCGACAAGGTCATCGCCGACTTCGCACCCGACGTCGTCCACGTGGCCGGGCCCTTCATGAACGGGTACGCCGGACTGGTGTCAGCCGCCCATTTCTCCATCCCGTCGGTGGCCGTGTATCAAACCGACATTCCTGCTTTTGCTGGGCGCTACGGGTTCGGCATCTTGGAGGCGCCCGCCTGGATCCGGGTACGAGACATGCACCTGCTCGCCAATCTGACGCTGGCCCCGTCAACCTCCGCCCGCGACCAGTTGATCGAACACGGCATCCCCCGGGTCAAGATCTGGGGCCGGGGAGTCGACACCACGCGCTTCAACCCAGCGCAGCGCGACGAAGACCTCCACAACACCTGGGCCCCCAACGGCGAAGTGGTGATCGGTTACATGGGACGCCTGGCGCCCGAGAAGCAGATCTCCGACCTGGCCGTCCTGGCCGACCTTCCCGGAACCCGACTGGTTCTGATCGGCGAGGGGCCCAGCCACAAGAATCTGCTGAACCACTTCCCCACCGCCGTGTTCACCGGCCACCTGGCCGGGGACGATCTGGCACGGGCCGTGGCCACCCTGGACGTCTTCGTCCACCCCGGCGAACTGGAGACCTTCTGCCAGGCCATCCAAGAGTCCCTCGCTTCGGGAGTGCCGGTCGTCGCAACAGGCAAGGGTGGCCCCATCGACCTGATCGACCACGGGCATTGGGGATACCTGTATCCCCCTGGCGATCTGACAGCCATGCGGTCCTACGTCGAACAACTGGTCGGTGACGCCGACCTGCGCCGCCAATTCTCCCGGGCGGGTCGAGAGTTTACCTCCAATAGAACATGGCCGTTGCTCTGCGATCAATTAATCGGCTACTACGAAGAAGCAATTGCCATGACTGCGGGAGCCGTACCCGATTTACGCTGAGTTGATCGCGGTACCACGCTCACGGCACGCCGCCAGCGGCAGTCCGCCCGCTGAGGTCGTACTGGAAATTCCCCTATACCACATTCCTGCGGGATTCATCGCGATTACTGATATCTCATCTGACAGGCACCCATAACACGGCTCACCTTGGTATGATGACGAAAGATCCGTCCGATGGAAGTGTCCGACATACCCAACCCAGACGTGAGAGGTCGAGATGACGGAAGAGATAGCAGACTCCCCCTGCGTCGTTCGCATACGTCGAGACGGTACGGGCGAAGTCACGATCATGGGCACTGTCTCGGCGATCAACTGTCCCGACCTGGCCACCGCACGCAGGGAGGCGATCACGCTGGTCGCCGGGGCCGCCAACGGATATCGGCGCTCCATGCCCGTCTTGTGCACAGAACCCGAGGGGGTGTTCCGGCTGGTGGTCAATCCCGACGGAACCGTGGACACTATCTCAGCTTCTTCCCCCGAACCCATGACAGATGACTCCCTGTCCGTCCCCGCGCGAGCCGTCACACCTGAGCCGCCTCCCCTCGGCATCCCGACCCCGGAGGTGGCCGACACCACGCAGGCCGTCACCAGTCAGGCCGCGCCGACCTGCGCTGTCTTCCTGCGCGCCAACGGCGCCGGCGAAGTGCTGATCAACAACCGCGCGACCTCGATAGCCAGCCCCGATTTGCCCAGTGCGCGCCGCCAGTCCATGGAGGTCCTCATGATGGCGGCGAGGGCTGCCGGCACGACCCTGCTAGCGGTGTGCTCCGATCCCGAAGGCCTGTTCAAACTCCTGATCAGCCCCGATGGCACGGTCACCGAAGCCTCGCAGGACGCCGTGGCGCCTCAGCCCACTCGATCAGCGTTCACCAGCGTTCCGCTGCCCCCGCAAGCCCCGCCCGTTCAGCGCCCGTCGATGCCCGTGGCCGCGAGGGCTCTCGACCCCGGCGACGACCTCTCCTTCCAGTCAGACATGTCGACTGTGCCCCGCCGTGCGTTCACGGCCACCCTCGAAGGGCCTCTGACCGCCGAGCAAGGATGGCGCGGAGCCTTGGTCCGCCGAGGTTTTTCAGTACGCCCCTCCGAGGCCGAACGTACTGACCGGGCCCACCGGGCAGCCGTCTCGCAGTACTGGCCTGATCCGCGTACGGTCTCTGTCGTCAACGGCAAAGGCGGAGCCGGTAAGACCCCCACGACCATCTGCCTGGCCGCCGTCTTCGCCCGGTTCGGAGGCGCCAATGTGCTGGCCTGGGACAACAACCAGACTCGGGGAACGCTGGGCTGGCGCACGGAACAAGGCCCGCACGAGGCTACCTTGCTCGAACTGTTGCCGCAGGTCCCGTATTTGATGTCCGGACACGCGCAAACCTCGGATCTCGTCCGGTTCATCCACCACCAAAGCCGCGATCACTTCGACGTTCTGCGGTCGAAGAGCGCCCTGCTGGCCGACGAACAGCGGATCACACCCCAAGATGTCGACGCCATCTGGAGAGTCGCCACCAAGTATTATCAGTTGGTCATCATGGACTCCGGCAACGACGAATCCGACCCGATGTGGCGGCGGATGATCGACTACACCAACCAGTTGGTCACGGTCACGACCACCCGGGCCGACCATGCCGAAGCCGGGGCCCTGCTCCTGGAAGCCCTGGCCCGGCGCAACGAACATGGCGCGGAACTGGCCCAGAATTCGGTCACGATCATCACCCTGGCCGACCCCAAGGCCTCGGACGAGTCGATCCGCCGGATCCGGGACGGGTACGCGGCACTGTCGCGCGATGTCGTGATCATCCCCTACGATCCGGCCATGGTCGAAGGTGCCCTGCTGTACGACAATCTCAAGCCCGCCACCCAGCGCGCGTGGCTGGCCGCGGCGGCCAGTGTGGCCGACGGGTTCTTCTAGCCCTCACCTGTAAACCCAGGTCCTCCGATCCGGGTTTGCGCGGTCGCCGGCGCGGTTAGTGGCACCGTACTGGCTGATTGACAGCCCATTTTCGGTCCATGTGCCGATACTGATCCTGATGTCAGATCAAGGTAGTACGCTGGCTAAATTACTGAATGCGCGCCTTTTTAGCGCTAAAACAATCCACAAGGAGTCACTATGACATTTGAAAACAAAGTTGCCATCGTAACCGGGGGGGCCTCGGGAATCGGTCTTGCCATCGCCACAACCTTGGCGTCCAGGGGCGCGAAGGTGGTCGTCGCAGATTTCAACATCGATCAGGCCGCCAAAGTGGCAGCCGAACTCGGTGGGGCCTCGATCAAGGTCGACGTGGGCAACCCAGCTGACAGCAAGGCCATGGTCGAGTTCGCGATCAAGACCTATGGCCGCCTGGATCACGCTGTCAACAACGCCGGCATCAGCGGGCCGATGGGCGACCTCGCCGACATGGACATAGACGGCTACCGCCGCCTGATCGCGGTCAACCAAGACAGCGTCTTCTACGCCATGAAGTACGAAATCCCCGAAATCCTCAAGACCAAGGGTTCCATCGTGAACACCTCGTCCATCCTCGGACTGGTGGCCGAAGCGCAATACCTGCCGTACACAGCAGCCAAGCACGCCGTCGCCGGGATGACCAAGGCAGCCGCGGCCCTGTATGCCCCCCAGGGGATCCGGATCAACTCGGTCCACCCTGGCTACATCACCACACCCCTGCTGAACGGCGTCGACGATCAGGTGATGTCGAAGACCATATCCCTGCACCCGATGGGCCGTCTGGGCACGGCCCAGGAAGTCGCCAATGTGATGGCCTTCCTGCTGTCTGACGAGGCCAGCTTCGTCACAGGATCCCAGTACGTCGTCGACGGCGCTTACACGGCCGTGTGATGACATGACCCGAGTGCCCGGGTGCCCGGGCCGGCTTGGGCACCCGCGGCACGCCGGTTCGACCCTGCTATGGCAGCAGGCTCTGGTGGCAGCAGGAGACAATGTGGCCCATACATCGAATCGTCATCATGAACCGGTAGATTCAGACATGAATCAATCCTCCGACATAAGGAGCAGTGACCAGTGGCGAACAAAAAGGTTCGCGGGTCCACCAACCGCACTCAGCTCAAAGCTGAACAAAACGCCGCCGCGCGGCACAAGCTGCGCAACCGGGTCGTCGGCATTGTCGTCGCCCTGGTGATCATCTCCATGGCTCTGGCCTCTGTGATCACACAGTTGGGCAGTCGCACTCCTGCTTCGGTTTCCGCACCTGAGGTTTCGGCCACCGCGACGGCAACAATCACCGGTGATGGTGTCGCGGTCGTCACTCCAGGTGCCACGGCCACCTGACAGATTCAGCTCAACCGACCTGCCCTGCGAATCTACAGAACTGCTCCGGGACGGTACGACGCTGCTTCAGGGTACGTGTCGAGGATCACCTTCACCGCTTCGGCCACTCGTGTCACCTGTTGATGGGCGGCTCCCGTCAGTTCCAACGGGGTGCTGACCAGGTCGCCCAACTCCTGTCGTGTCAGGCCCAACCGCTTGTCAGCGGCCAAATCGTCCAGCAGGGTGTTGTCCTGGCCAGTGTCGCGCATCTTGAGGGCGGCTGCGACGGCGTACTGTTTGATGATCTCGTGTGCCTGCTCACGGCCGATCCCGCGCTGAACTGCCGCCATGAGAATCTTGGTTGTGGTCAGGAAGGGGAGATAACGGGTCAGTTCGGCTTCGATGACCGCTGGGAACGCGCCGAAGTCGTCGAGGATGGTCAGGAAGGTCTCGAACAGTCCGTCGAGGGCGTAGAAGCCGTCGGGCAGTGTTACCCGGCGCACTACTGAGCACGACACGTCGCCCTCGTTCCACTGGTCTCCCGCCAGTTCCCCGGCCATGGAGACGAAGCCTCTGAGGACCACACTGAGCCCGTTGACCCTCTCACAGGAACGGGTGTTCATCTTGTGCGGCATGGCCGAACTGCCCACCTGACCGGGCTTGAAGCCCTCGGTGACAAGCTCGTTTCCAGCCATGAGCCGGATCGAGGTGGCCAGGTTGGAGCACGGCGCCGCGATCTGCGCCAGACAGGTCAGGACGTCGAAGTCCAGGCTACGGGGGTAGATCTGGCCTGTGGATATCAGCGTGTGCGAGAAGCCGAGGGTCTGGGCCACCGTCTCCTGGAGGCGGTTCAGCTTGTCCTGGTCGCCGCCGAGCAGATCGAGCATGTCCTGGCTGGTGCCGACCGGGCCCGAAACCCCGCGCATCGGGTAGCGCCCGATCAGGTCAGCCAGCCTGGCGTAGGCCTGGAGCAACTCGTCGGCTGTCGAGGCGAACCGCTTGCCCAGGGTGGTGGTCTGGGCTGCCACATTGTGAGTACGCCCGGTGATCGGCTGGTCGACGTAGCGTACTGCCAACTCGGCCAACCGGCACAATGCCGCCACAACCTTGGTCCGGATCACGGTCAGGGAGTTGAGAATCTGGGCCTGCTCCACGTTCTCGGTCACGTCGCGGCTGGTCATGCCCTTGTGAATGTGCTCATACCCCGCCAGCGCGTCGAACTCCTCGATGCGGGCCTTCACATCATGACGCGTGATGCGCTCCCGGGCGTCGATGGATTCCAGATCGATGGTGTCAATACACGCCTGATAAGCAGCGATGACAGTCTTCGGGTCATCGCCGCCGAAATTGACACCCAGGTCCGCCTGGGCCGCAACGACCGCCACCCACAGGTCGCGTTCGGCACGGATCTTGGCCTCGGGCGCCCAGATCTGACGCATAGAGTCACTGGCATAGCGCGTTGCCAACACATCGGGTACGGTCATTGTTCTCCTTCATCACAGTACGGCGACTTCCCGGACATTA
>WREX01000109.1 GCA_009779115.1 Propionibacteriaceae bacterium | reverse complement strand
GTACTTCCGGGAAACTGGTCGCCGTGTCTCCATCGAGTACGCCCTGATGCGCGACATCAACGACCAGGCCGAACGGGCCGACCTGTTGGCCAGGGAACTGAATGCCCGCGGTCTCGGGTGGGTTCACGTGAATCTGATCCCACTCAACCCGACTCCCGGTTCGCCGTGGACGGCATCGCGCGCCCGCGATCAGGCACGCTTCGTGGCCAGGCTGGAAGCCGCGCGCGTCCCTGTCACCCTGCGCGACACGCGCGGCCAGGACATCGACGGTGCCTGCGGACAGTTGGCGGCCCGCGACACGGATGCTGCTGCCGTTCGACCGGCGCACCGCTCAAGTGAGACACTGGTTTCGTGACAGATGTCATTATTCTCGGGTCCACGGGTTCGATTGGCACGCAGGCCCTCGATGTGATCCAGCGCCATCCAGACCGCTTCCGCGTTGTGGGGTTGTCGGCGGGAGGCAGCCAGATCGCACGGTTGGCCGAGCAGGTAGCAATGGTTCAACCAGCCCGGGTCTGCTTGCCCACGGATGAGTCCGCAGACGAGTTGCGGAAGGCCGTGACCCACCTGGGCGCTTCCGTTCCTGCCATCCTCACCGGTGAAACCGCCTCGGCAGACCTGGCGCGCACCGGAGTCGACGTGGTCCTCAACGCGATCACCGGGTACGCCGGACTGGAGCCCACCTTGGCCACACTCGCCGCGGGTTCAGTGCTGGCCCTGGCCAACAAGGAATCTTTGGTAGTGGGCGGCCCTCTCGTCATGTCAGCCGCCGCGCCGGGGCAGATCGTCCCGGTGGATTCGGAGCATTCGGCCTTCGCCCAGTCCCTGCGGTCGGGAACCACTGGCGAGGTTGCCCGCTTCATCCTGACCGCGTCCGGCGGGCCCTTCCGGGGTCGCACCCGCGAGCAATTAGCTCACGTGCGAGTCGAGCAGGCCCTGGCCCACCCGACTTGGGACATGGGACGGGTGGTCACCATTAACTCGTCGACCCTTGTCAACAAGGGATTGGAGTTGATCGAAGCTGCGATCTTGTTCGGAGTTGCCTGGGACAAGATCCAGGTGGTTGTCCATCCCCAGTCCGTGGTGCACTCCATGGTCGAGTTCCAGGACGGGTCGACCATCGCACAATGTTCCCCTCCAGACATGCGCCTGCCCATCGCCTTGGGCCTGAGTTGGCCCGACCGGCTGGACGAGGTTGCCAGCCCCTGTGACTGGACCCAGGCCAGGACCTGGACCTTCGAGCCTCTCGACAACGTCACATTTCCCGCCGTGGAGTTGGCCCGTACTGTCGGCAAGACAGGCGGGACTGTTCCCACAGTCTTCAATGCGGCTAACGAGGTGTGTGTCGACGCCTTTTGCGCGGGAAATCTTGGATTCCTCGGTATCGTGGACACGGTGGAAGCTATAGTGACACGGTACATTCAAGGGCTCGATGACGACGGTTCGGGTGACCAGCCCGCCGTGACTCTCGACCACATCCGGACTGCCGACGCATGGGCACGGCAGGCCGCAACTGAGGCCATCGGAAGGAACTCATGAGCAGTCTGGCCGTGACGATCATCGGCGGTATCCTCTTCTTCGCTCTGATCATGATCAGCGTGGGCTTGCACGAGGTGGGGCACTTCATTCCGGGCAAGCTGTTCAAGGTCAGGGTGCTCCAGTTTTTCATCGGGTTCGGTAAGACCATCTGGAAGACCACCAAGGGTGACACCGAGTACGGGGTGAAGATGCTTCCGCTGGGGGGGTACGTCCGCCTGCTCGGGATGTACCCGCCGTACAAGGAGGGCAAGGACACCCGGCTGAAGCGCATCGCCGACTCCGCGCGCGCGGGCGAATGGGAGGACATCACCGACGCCGATGTGGCCGGGAAGCGGCTGTACTTCCAGAAACCCATCTGGCAACGGCTCATCATCATGTTCGCCGGGGTTTTGATGAACCTGCTCCTGGCTTTCGGCTTGTTCCTCGGCGTCAACATGACCTACGGCAACTATGAACAGGGCATGTCAATCTCTACGGTTACCCAGTGCGACGATCCGACCGCGGACGTCTGCGAGATCACACCGGCGTACTCCATGGGTCTCCAGGTGGGGGACAAAATCGTTGCTTTCAACGGCACGTCGTACTCGTCTTGGACGGATCTGACTGCTGCCGTGCGCGCCAACGAGGACAACTCGGTCCAGTTGACCGTGATCCGCAATGGCTCTCGCATCGACCTGCCGCAGGTCCACGGGATGATCCATGCTGTGGCCGATCCGAACAATGCCGGGCAAACCATCAACGCGGGCTATCTCGGGGTGACCTCGGCCTACGAGAACGTCAAGATCGGTCCTGTGGGAACCCTGGGCCAGATGTGGACGATCACCAAGGTGGCGGTGGGAGCCATCGTCAAACTGCCTGTCACAGCGGTGACAATTCTTGTCGACATGATTTCCGGCAAACCACGAGATCCCAACGGACCCATGTCCATCGTGGGCGCTTCGGTGATTGCGGGCGACGCGGCGTCGATGCAGGGTATCCCAACGACGGCCCGGGTGGCATTCTGGGCCCAACTGCTCGGTCAAATCAACTTGTTCGTTGCCTTGCTGAACCTGGTGCCGCTGCCGCCCTTCGACGGCGGACATGTGGCGGCGGCGCTCTACGAGGGCATTCGGCGGGCGCTGTCCAAGCTGGGGTTCTGTTCCGACCCCGGTCCAGCAGATACCGCTAAGCTGCTACCGCTGACTTACGTCGTGGGCGGATTGCTGCTTCTCATCGGCGTGATTCTCATCCTGGCTGACATCATCAGTCCTGTGAACATCTTCTAGGAAGGAAGGCCATGACCGTCGCTCCCGGAACGACCCTCGCTCCTGAGGTCCTCTCGCCGCGCCGGCCCACCCGCCAGGTCAAGCTGGGCCCGCTCTTCGTCGGCGGTGACGCGCCGATCACGGTCCAGACGATGACCACCACACCGACCCACGACGTGGATGCGACCCTCCAGCAGATCGCCGAGGTCGTCACAGCCGGATGCGACATTGTCCGTGTCGCATGTCCCCGCCAGGAGGACGCTGACGCCCTGTCCGCCATCGCTGCCAAATCCCCGATCCCCGTGATCGCGGACATCCATTTCCAGCCCAAGTACGTCTTCGCGGCCATCGAGGCGGGCTGCGCCGGGGTACGGGTCAACCCAGGCAATATCAAGGCCTTCGACGACCAGATCGCCGCCATCGCGCAGGCCGCCACCGACCACGGAACTACCTTGAGGATCGGCATCAACGCCGGTTCCCTCGACGAGCGCCTGATGGCCAAGTACGGTCGCGCCACCCCCGAGGCCCTCGTGGAGTCAGCACTCAACGAGGCCCGGCTCTTCGAGGAAGTGGGCTTCTATGATTTCGGGATCTCGGTCAAACACCACGATGTCGTCACCACCGTCAACGCCTATCGTCTGTTGTCCCAGGCCTGTGACTACCCCCTCCATCTCGGCGTGACCGAGGCCGGGCCGCTGGCCCAGGGCACGATCAAATCCTCCGCCGCCTTCGCCATCCTGCTGGGTGAGGGGATCGGCGACACCATTCGTGTGTCCTTGTCAGCCCCTCCCGTCGAAGAGGTGAAGGTCGGCACCAGACTGCTGGAGAGCCTCCACCTTCGTCCGCGCACCTTGGAGATCGTCTCCTGCCCGGGCTGCGGGCGCTGCCAGGTCGACGTCTATTCCTTGGCCGACCAGGTCAGCGAGGGTCTGAAGGACTTCACTGTGCCGCTGCGCGTGGCAGTCATGGGCTGTGTGGTCAACGGCCCCGGTGAAGCCCGTGAAGCGGACCTCGGTGTGGCCTCTGGCAACGGGAAAGGCCAAATCTTCGTCCACGGGGAAGTCGTCGAAACAGTCCCGGAGGACCAGATCGTCCCCACCTTGTTGAGCCACGCCGAGCGGGTCGCGAAGCAGTTCCCGGACGGCGGCGGGTCGGCATAATGTCCTCAGGCGAGGTCCGCGTTCTGACGAAACGCGACACAGCGGAGGCCCTGAGACTGCTTCAGGAACGCCCTGTCGACAACATTGTCGTTTTGGCGAAAGTCTTACAGCACGGCGTTGAGCGCGCCGGCTTGGGCAACGACCTGCTCGGGTACTGGGAGGACGGACTACTGGTCTCCCTGCTCTCGGATGGGTACAGCTTGCATCCGGTCAGCGCCACCCCTGCCGCGTTGGACGCGTTCGCCAACCGGCTGGAACATCGCCGGTGTGGCTCGATCCTCGGGGTCCACGACGAGGCGATGGGTCTGTGGCAGCGTCTGTGCGAGCGCAGTTTCACCCAGTGGGCGTCTCCCAGGGAAGTACGCGACCATCAACTGGTCATGACGATCTCCGGTCCGCCCAAGATTGCGGCAGCACCGGTCCAGGTCCTGGGCACACGCAATCTGGACTCGTACCACGCGGCATCTGTGGCGATGTACACCGAGGAGGTCGGAGTCGCGCCGATGGACCCCCAGGGCTCGTACCGCGACCATGTGGCCTCGTTGATGATGAAGGGGTCCGCTTTCGGCCTGCTCCAGTCGGAACGGGTAGTTTTCAAGGCCGACCTAGTCGCCGAGGCGGGCTCGGTCTGCCAGGTGGGCGGGGTCTGGCTGGCGCCTCAGTTCCGCGGACAGGGCGCGAGCAAACCCCTGATGGCCGGGGTGGTCGAGCGCTGCCAGGAGCGCTGTCCCGCGGTCAGTTTGTACGTCAACTCGTTCAACCTGCCAGCCATCAGGTGCTACGAAGCAGTCGGCTTCACCCAAGTGGGTCAGTGCGCCACCATCTTGTACTGATCGCCCAGGGCTGAACTGGAATCGATTTTTATAGTTTCAGTGAATGGACAATGGTAGGGAAATGCCCCGGGAAGAAACTCAGCTCATGAGTCGAAACCACGGGAACCTGGGGTTAACCGATGAGGTCCACCCGGGATTCTAGACCGGTGAAATCGGCTAGGTTGAGTGTGTACAGGGGTAATGCATGGGCTGCTGCGGTGGCTGCGATGAGCAGGTCGAATCGGCGGGGACGTGGGCTTCGCCCATTGGCCAGCACCAATGCCACCAGTTCTCCATAGATGTCAGCAGCTTGTGTATCAAAGGGGAGGGGTTGCAGCCAGGTGGACAACCGTGCGTACCTTTGAGCCCGTCGAGTAGCTTCCAGGGGGTCCGTGGCTACTGCGATGCCGTAACTCAGTTCTGCCAATGTAATGGCTGAGATAACTACCTGGTCAGGTAAACCGATAGTGTCACGGGCACGTACTATATCAATAGCAACAGATGTGTCTAGTAGTCCACGGGGATGGGTCTCACTCAATTCGATCTCCTTCATCAGCGAAGAAGCGGTCACCATCTGCTCGCAACCGAGCATAATCAAGCGGTGGCAAGTCGCTCAGCGCTGCGACCAACTCATCGCTGGGTACGGCTTGGCGAGGTCCGCTGATAGGTGCCAAGGTGCCAACTGCCCTGCCATTACGGGTGACGATGAAACTGTCTCCATGTTCGAGGCGATCCATGATCTGGGCTGACTCGTTGCGTAGTTGCCGTTGTGTGATGGTGACCATGTGCTACAACGTAGCACGACGATTCCCAATCCACAAGCGTGATCTCGGCGTCAGGTCGATGTGGATCGATCCTGGGTGTGTACGACGTTCGAACACTGCCGCCAGACTTTCGAGACGGTGAGTCTCTACGTCGACTCGTACAACCTATCTTGCGTGGGCTGCAAGGAGTCCATCGGCTTGCTGCAGGTAGGGGAGTACGCCACGATCTTGCGCACATTCGCCCCTGCTGGGAGATCGTCCGCTGTCGTGACGCAGCGCCGGTTGAGGGGACGATAGACTGGCGAGGTCCATGATCGTTGCAAGGAGTCTGACGTGTCGTATGCCCTCATGTCGCAGTTGTTCGTCCGTACGTTGAGGGAAGACCCGGCCGACGCCGAAGTCCCTAGTCACCGCTGGCTTGTCCGGGGCGGCTACATCAGGCGGGCCGCGCCGGGAATCTACTCGTGGCTGCCGTTCGGCCTGAAGGTGCTCGCCAAGGTCGAGGCCGTCATCCGCGAGGAGGTCGAAGCCATCGGCGCCCAGGAAGTGCACTTCCCCGCACTGCTGCCGCGTGAGCCGTACGAACTGAGCAACCGTTGGACCGAGTACGGACCCAATCTCTTCCGGCTGAAGGACCGCAAGGGTGCTGACATGTTGTTGGGTCCCACCCATGAGGAGATGTTCACCCTGTTGGTCAAGGACCTGTATTCCTCCTACAAGGACCTCCCGCTGTTCCTCTACCAGGTCCAGACCAAGTACCGCGACGAGGTCCGTCCCCGGGCCGGGCTCCTGCGCGGCCGGGAGTTCATCATGAAGGATTCCTACAGCTTCGACATCGACGACGAAGGTCTGCAAATATCCTATGACAAGCATCGGGACGCCTACGAACGAATCATGCAGCGCCTGGGCCTGGAGTACGTCATCGTCAAGGCCATGTCCGGCGCCATGGGCGGATCCCGCTCCGAAGAGGTACTGGCCTTGTCACAGTACGGAGAAGACACCTTCGTGCGCTCTGCTGGTGGCTACGCCGCCAATGTCGAAGCGGTACGCCTGGCCCCGAGTGAACCCCAGGACTGGTCAAACATCCCCGCCCCGACGCCGATCGTCACCCCCGGCGCCTCCACGATCGCTACCCTGGTCGACGCCGCCAACGAGGCTTTGCCGCGCACAGACCGGTCGTGGTCCGGCGCGGACACCTTGAAGAACGTGGTCTTCATGCGAGTCACCCCGACGGGCAAGAAGACCCCGGTCATCATCGGTTTGCCGGGCGACCGCGAGGTCGACGAGAAGCGCCTGGAGGCCACCTTCACCCCCGATGTCGCCGAACCTTTCACGGAGGAGGACTTCAAGTCCTATCCGAACCTGGTCAAGGGCTACATCGGGCCCGCCAGCCTCGATCCGACCCCCACCGCTTTCCTCGGCAAAGATAATCCAGCCGGCATCACCTATCTGACCGATCCGCGCGTCGTCGCCGGGACGGCCTGGGTGACGGGAGCCAACATCAAGGACACCCACGTTGTCAACCTGGTCATGGGCCGCGACTTCGGTTCCGACGGGATCATCGACGTGGGC
>WREX01000108.1 GCA_009779115.1 Propionibacteriaceae bacterium | reverse complement strand
CGTCCAAGAGGCCCTCGACGAGGCGAGCAAGAACCGTACCACCGTGGCGATCGCCCACCGGCTGTCGACCATCCAGAACGCCGACCGGATCATCGTCCTCCAGGCGGGCCAGATCACAGAGTCGGGAACCCACGAAGAACTGTTGGCGCTCGACGGTCTCTACGCCCGGTTATACAGCGAACAAGATGCGGTGCCGGACATGGAGTCCGAGCCGGGCGCCGATTAGGAGCGTGCCGACATGCGCTGTTCCGTTCTGGGCAGCAACAACACTGCCCAGAACAATGGCAGCTGTCCTAGAACGACTGCCCGTTGGACCCAGGATACGAAGGCGGCTGGAACGCGGGGGCTTGCCCGGCTGACCCGGGATAGGAGGGAGGCTGTCCCGCTGGCCCGGGGAACGCGGGGGGCTGATTAGCTGGCCCGGCGTACGAGGGAGGCTGATTGGCCGGCCCGGGGTACGCGGGGGGCTGATTGGCCGGCCCGGGGAACGAGGGGGGCTGTCCAACTGGCCCAAAGGACGAAGACCCCTGATTAGGTTGTTGACCAGGCATCTCACCAAATGAGGGCTGGGCTGGCCCTGGATAAGACGACGGCGAATAGGACGATGTGTCGAAGGATGGCGACGAGTACGTGGGCGTGCTCTGTCCTGCAGGCGTGAGACCATAGGGGGATGGCTGCGGCGGCGCCGACTGCTGCGGTCCATAGCTTGGCTGTGGAGGCCCAGACTGATATCCGGCTGGCTGGTACGCCTGCTGCGCACCCACAGGTCCGTAGTTGGCAGCCCCGTAGTATCCAGCAGCCCCAGCCAAGGCGTTGTGCTGACTGGTCCACTTTGACCGGCGTACTCCAGTGACGATCAAGAGAGCGATTCCGCCGCCAATGGCGGCTAGCGTCCCAACAATTTGACCTACCTCAACTGGGGCATCGCTGCTACTGACTGTCGTGCCCGTCCACCCGACCTTGTACGTGAGTGCCGCACCGGTCGTCTGGCACTCCACGGAATACTGCCCACTGGTGGTTGTCTGGAAGGTCGCCTTCAAAGTGTAGCCGGCGACCACTTGAGGGGTCACAGTGTTGTCGAAGTCCATTGGAGTCCCCGAAGGATCCGCCAAGCCGCAACTCGCGCCTTCGGTGCTGGCACTGGAGAACCAGATCCCAGTCGTCTGTCCAGCTTGAAGGGTGACCTGCACGAGTGAGCCGTCGGTCGGATGACTGGGCTGATCAGCCACCCCGCCGGTCGTGGTCGTCCCACCAGAATTCCCGCCGAAGCCGTGGGCTGCCATGCCGAGCCCGACCACGACGAGAAGAGCGCCGATGATGAAACCAGCGATCCCAGGTTTCCCCTTCACACCTGGTGGTAGTCCAGGAGCCCCCGAACCAGGCATTGTCGGTAACGTAGTCATTGTTTTCCCTTCACGACTGCGGGAGGACAGATTGTCCTTCCTCCCATTCCTAATGATTCTTCTGGCCCTCACTGACAAGCAGTTGTCGCAGATCTGACGTTGAGACGGCACTGCTGACAATGACGGCGCGCTTGGCTTATGACGGCTGCCCGCCCGGCCCAGGGGACGAAGGCGGCGGGTATGAGGGTGCTTGCCCACCCGACCCGGGCGACGCGGGGGGCTGATCGGCCGATCCGAGGTACGATGACCCCTGACCAGGCTGCTGAACCGGCGCCACACCAGACGCTGGCTGGGCCGACCCCGAATAAGACGGCGACGGATAGGACGCCGACGGATCGGTGGGGGCGCCTGGTCCCGCAGGCGGTGGTGCGAACGATGATGTCTGGGGCGGAACCGACGGTCCGGGTCCGTAGCCAGGTTGTACAGTCCCAGGTTGCGGTGTCCCAGACGGATATCCAGCCGGCTGGTACGCCTGCTGCCCACCCGCGGGTCCGAAGTTGGCAGACCCGTTGTACCCGGCAGAAGCAGCCAGGGACCTGTTCTTACGAGTCCACCTGGACCGGCGGACTCCAGTGACGATCAGGAGGGCGATACCACCGGCGATGAGGATCCAAGCGATAGTGACGCCAATCGCGATCCCACTTCCCGTTTTCGCCATGTCGACGGTCGGAGCAACCTTGAACTGAAATGGCGTGTTGGTCGACTGGCAGGCCACAGTATATTGTCCATCGGTTGCCGGCACGAAGGTCTCCACGAGCACGAAGTGGTCGGCGACCTGATGTTGCGAATCGTCGAGGATGGTGAGGTCCACGAGATTTCCCGACGGATCTGCGACGGCACAGGCACCATAGCCATTAGCGCTGAACCAGAACCCGGTCTCCTGTCCACCGGTGAGAGTCACCTGTACAGGATCCTGGTCCGACGGATAGCTGGGTTGACTGCTCACGCCGCTCGTCGCCCCCAGTACTCCCCCAAGGATGACCACTGGGAAGAGCACGATCCCGACCACGATAAGAATGGGGCCGATGATGAAACCAGCGATCCCGGGCTTTTTCTTCAGAGCTGTCGGCTGTCCAGGATCCTCCTGACCAGGCATTGTCGGTGACGTAGTCATCCTTCTTCCCTTCTCAACAGTGGGAAGACAGATTGTTCTGTTTCCCATCTATAAAAATTCTACTGCACCTTTTTCTCAGACAGTTCTGAGTAAACAACCCTCTGCTTGACTGTCCACACCGTCGGGATACCGTTTCGATGTCAGTTTGGCATCACTAATATGAACATTACACGTGGATCTCTCTGCAAAACAACAGTGCAAAAATACCTTTTTTCAAGGTACTTTACACTGACGTAGCACCATGAAAATTTGGCTTAACCGGAAATGGTAAATTCACGATGTTCAGCATAATACAATGCCACTGTCTCGACAGAACCGTGGGACTCAGGTCCCACAACACCATCCCACCACACACCACAAGAGTAGGAATATATGGGACTCATGTCCCATAAAACCAGCTCCTCTCACACCACTGACATGGGAACCATGAGACCCAGGTCACACAAAACAGACCCCACACATCGGTGACGTGACACGGAGCAGGCCTGCTTGAGCAAGAGTCCTAGAACTACTGACCGCTGGACCCGGGGAACGAAGGCGGCTGGTAGGTGGGCGTCCCCTGTGCCGGAGGAGGTGGCGAATAGGGCGGCTGCTGGGGTGGGATCGGTTGTCCCGGCGCATACCCAGGCTGTGGCGCGCCCGGCGAATACGCGCCCGGCTGATACACCTGTTGTTGCGCACCCGTGGGCCCGTAATTGGCGGCCCCGTTGTACCCGCCAACCGCAGTAAATGACCGGTTTCGACGGGTCCACGAGGACCGGCGCACGCCAGTGACGATCATGACAACGATTCCAGCGATACCACCGATGAAGATGAGCAGGATGCCCCCAACGACTCCGCCTCCGAATTTCGCGACGTCAAGCGTGGATGCGACCTTGAACTGGAACGGCGCGCCAGTGGACTGGCACAGGATGGAATACTCCCCAGTATCGGTGGTCTGGAATGTCGCCACCAACTGGTAGTTGTTGACTGTCTGAGTCGTCGTGGTGGAGATGGGGACAAAGTTCACGTCATTTCCCGATGGATCTTGGATGGCGCAATTCCCACGACCGCTGTCGGAGAACCAGAGCCCCATTGTCTGGCCACCGGTGAGCGTCACTTGTGCCGCATCTTGGTCGGTCGGAAAACTGGGCTGACTAGTCACCGTGATCATCGCCCCGCCAGCGGACGCCACGATGAGAATCACTCCGACCACGATCCCGACCACGATCAAAGCAGCACCGACGATGAAACCAACGGCCCCTGGTTTCCTCTTCGCATCTGATGGCATCCCAGGACTCCCAGGACTTGGCATGGCCGGTGTCGTAACCATTGTTCTTCCCTTCACGATTGAGTCAGGACCCGCCGTCCTTCATCCCGTTGTGAGAATACTACTGCACCTGACATTCAAACAGCTATGAAATTAACAAACGTCTGCGTGGCCGTCCCCACAACCAGTACGCCGCCAAGACCCTGGTCTGACGCAGTCCAGTACGCAGTGTGGGACGCTGTTCTTCAGAATCACCACTTTGCACAACCGCAGCCTTGCAGCCATGAATCGGAAATCGGGCATAGCCCGAATCCACCGATCCATTGCTGCTCCGCGGCACTGTGGAGGCACGCTGGCTCGTCGGGCGTCGCTCCACAGACGTCCAGTCTGCCCTCACGCCACCCGCCGACCCATCGCACCCCCACAGTGTCGCTCGCAACGCAAGCGATCGGTGGATTTGGGCATAGTGTCACCCCAGTAACCCCGCTTAGTGGCCATCTTTCGACCCTCTACACTGAATGTTATGGCCACAGAAAACCTGAATGCTGCTATCAACCTGCGGCTCGAACTGCTCAACCTTCCCCGTGTCCACGACCGGGAACTGGAAAAAATGGCTGAACTCGTCCACCCAGTTCTGGCCCGCCAACGCGAATTGGCCCGCCGCCTGGCCGAGCGTTTGTCTCCGGTCGACACCCGGATCGAGAACTTCCTGGTCAGTTATCTCGGCCTGCCTGACGGAACAGTGATCCTCCCCCGGCGTACTTTCGTCCTCGACCAGCCTGGACTGGCCCGCGGGATGAGTCTGCCCGCTCACGAGGATTCCTTCGCGTCGCCCACCCTGACCAGCTACCGGTTGCACAACGGCATCCTCCACAATCCGGCCAGCGACAAGCGTACGACAGCGGGTGTCTTCCATGTCGCCGAGGGCGGGCTGCCCATTCCCGACGACAAGTTTGCTGTTCCCCGCGATGTCTTCGCCACCATTCTGCGCGCTAGTTTCCAAGCCCCCGACGATATGACCACCGTGCCGTACACTGCCGGGGAAACCAACGCGGCCCATTGCTGGGTGTCGATCCTCCTGCGTCCGCTGGTCTGCCCGGCGGTTCAGGGCTTCACCAACGAAAAGTCCTTGGAAGTACGGTTTTTCGCGCCCGCTTCCCTGGTGTCGAACCTGGATTTCGTCGAAGGGGTGTTCGGCAACGGCGGGGATCCGTACCTTCCCGAAAACGACGCCTCGTTGGACCCCATCCACTGGACGGGGCACACCGGCTGCGTCATCCTCGCCCCGCATCTGACCAAGATGACCAAGAAGCAAGTTGGCCTTCCGCATGTGTCAGCTGCTACTCCGCGCCAGATTCGCGACGGGATGTGCTGGTCTGAGCCTGACGAGTTGTACAACGGTGGGCGGGCCTTTAAAATCTGTGCCCGCGATGAGCGCGGTGTCATCGTCACCGTCATCGCCGACAACTACTACGGGTACTGCAAGAAGGAGATCAAGTCACACATCTCCTATTCGGCGAACCTGCTGGGCTCGGCCGAGGAGGAGCATTCGGGCGGCGCGGCGACCTACCCCAGCTACCGGCTCTCCCCGGTGTACACCGACGACTCGGCCGGGATGGCGTACACCCTGTCGGATGTCCTGGCCCGCGATCCCTGGCGTTTCTCCTTGCAGCCCGAAGGATACGCGATCGATGAGAAGTTCGACCACCTTATTCTGCTGCCCGCCAACCCGACCTACGACCTGCGCACCCAGCAGATCACGTGGACGAACCCCAATGGAACCATCGGCAAGATCAAACTGAAGTCCGACCTGGCGTACATCGGACCGAACGGCTACCGCGTCGAGTTGAAGCCGCTGGAAGCCGACCCGAAACAATGGAACCTGATCGGCACCCATCCGCGCGGGACCGTCTGTCACAAGCCCGCGACCGTCTCGGGAGGCGGGAAGTCCGAGATTTCGAAAGACATCACGGCGGCGTTCATCTTTGGCAGTGTTTTTGTGGCTGATTTCGAGCAGGACATGGAGGCCGTGACCGCGATCCTCGGCCACGACTTCTCCGACCGGTTCGCCGACCCCAGCCAGTGCGGCATGGACCATCGTTCGATCCTGTCAGGCCAGCGCTCGGACGGGTCAGTGATCAAGCTGCTGACCCACTCCCCGGATTTCACGGCGGCGTACAACGCCTGGATCGACTCGATTCCGTCCCACATCAAACAACTTGTCTATGTGGTTAAGCGCTTCTACGAGCCGGCTTGGGGCGACGACTGGCTGACCCACTTCTCGGTCGGCATCATCAACGGCCGCCCCGGTAACACGCTGCGCCTAGACGGGATCAAGATCGCCCTCAACCCCTTGCGCGTCGGTTTCGAGCCGGACGGGTCCTGGAGGATTTTCTCCTTGAGGTACGACTATTCCCCCGCGACCAAGGTCCAGACCGAGGACGACATCACCGCGTCGGTGGTCGCCCCCGGACACATCCTCCAGCGCCAAGACGGCCACTCGCGCAAGTTCGTCAACAACTGTGAGTTGTTGCTCTTCCAGCGTCCCGACGATGCCGTCATCCGTGGGTACGACCGTCAGGCTGAGCAGGACATCGCCACGGCTCAGACTTTCTTGTCCAACTTCGAGCCTCTGACAAGCAAGGACGCTCGGGACATGATGGATGACACGATCGGTTTCCACCAGTTCACGGCACCCATGCAGGACCTCATCCGTACTGCCGCCGTGTCGAGCGAACCGACGTACTTCGTGTCGTCGGCCAATTCCCGCCTGGTCCAGGGGACACCGTCAAAGAACCCGAGGTACCTCCAACCGCGTCCCGACCTGGCCAATCCGCGCGCAACAGCCGCCGCCGACGTGGCATCGAGGCTCTTCCACAAGATTCCGATGGACGAGCCCTTCTCCCTGCCGGTCGACATCGTGGCCGCCGGGCGCCGCAACAACATCCATGACGGCGATGTCCCGGCCATCTGCTGCTACAACCCGCTGCACTACATGGAGTTGCCCGAACTGTTCATGGAATTCATCGCCTCCATGACAGGCAAGTCGCCTTCCACGACGGGCGCCGGCTCCGAGGGCGCGATGACGAAAGGCCCGTTCAACGCGATGCCCGCCGTCTTCGACCTGAACGCGGCCCTGGTCGGCTTCGCCCTGTGCGGGTACGACGGATGGCTGTCGTCGGCCGGGATGATCGGCCCCAGGTTCCGGGTCGATCACGACATCTCGCTGCTCGTCCCCGAGCTGTTCTCCCGGATGACCGAACAGGAGCGCTCGGCCAAGAACCTGATCGCTGAGGGCGCCCTCGAACCCGTGGCCGACATCGAGGTGGAT
>WREX01000107.1 GCA_009779115.1 Propionibacteriaceae bacterium | reverse complement strand
TCTTGGGCAATGGTGACATCGGTGTGAAGGTCGACATCAGCGCCCATGCTTTCTCGGCTTCCGCCAAGGCCAAGATCGAGGCTGCGGGCGGGTCGGTTCACGAGCTGTGACAGGTCGACTGACGCAAAACAAGCAGAACTGATAGCCTAGTTTGGTGAGGAGAAAGACATGCTGACCGGGTTCATGAACGTGCTGAGATCCTCGGATCTCCGCAAGAAGATCGGTTTTACCCTCGGCATTTTGGTCATCTTCCGCATCGGTTCGACGATGCCTGTGCCCAATGTCAACATGGTCAACCTGCACGAATGTGTGACCACAGCCGAAAGTGGCGATCAGGCTGGCCTGTTCTCCATGATCAACCTGTTCTCCGGCGGCGCCATGCTACAGATGTCGGTGTTCGCTCTGGGCATCATGCCGTACATCACCGCGTCCATCATCCTTCAGCTCATGACCGTGGTCGTGCCGAGGTTGGAGACTCTGAAGAAAGAAGGCGCTTCGGGGACGGCCAAGATCACGCAGTACACCCGTTATCTGACCCTGATCCTTGCTGTGCTGAACGGCACGGCGTACGTGTCGATGGCTGTCAACGGGAAGATCCTCCAGGGCTGCACCCAAGACATCGTCTATGACAAGGGAATCTTCGCCATCGTGGTGATGATCTTGACGATGACCGCTGGAACCGGGATCGTCATGTGGCTGGGCGAACTGATCACCGATCACGGCGTCGGGCGTGGCATGTCGGTCTTGATGTTCACCACGATCGCCGCCCGTTTCCCGTCCTCCCTGTGGCAGATCAAGGTCGCCCATGAGGGCGGTGCCGACAAGGGCTGGTTCCTCTTCCTACTCGTCATCGCGATCGGTTTGCTGGTTATGCTGGGCATCATCTTCATGGAGCAGGGGCAAAGGCGTATCCCTGTCCAGTACGCCAAACGGATGGTTGGCCGGAAGATGTACGGCGGGTCTAAGACCTACATTCCGCTCAAGGTCAACCAGTCCGGCGTTATCCCGGTCATCTTTGCGTCGTCGATCTTGTACTTACCAGCCCTGGTCGCCCAGTTGTGGCCCGACTGGTCCGGCTCCGCCTGGCTCTCGGCGAACTTCGTCAAGGGCGACCACTGGATCTACAATGTTGTCTTCTTCATTCTGATCGTGGCCTTCTGTTACTTCTACGTGTCCATCACCTTCAACCCGGTTGAGATTGCGGACAACATGAAGAAGTACGGCGGGTTCATCCCCGGCATCCGTGCCGGCGCGCCGACAGCGCGTTATTTGCAGTACGTCCTCAGCCGTCTGACCGCTCCGGGGTCGTTGTACCTGGGGTTGATCGCGCTGATCCCCACCCTGGCCTTCATCCTGGTGGGCGCTTCGCAGCAGTTCCCCTTCGGCGGAACCTCGATCTTGATCGTGGTCGGCGTCGGGTTGGACACGGTCAAGCAGATCCAGTCTCAGTTGGAGCAGCGGTCGTACGAGGGCTTCCTCAGGTAGCCCTGGCGCGTGACAGCGCCATAGTTTGGCGTACGGATGGAAGAACCGGGCCTGGCCCCCAAAGTCGCTTTGTTCAGGAATTCGACTCAGTGTCCTTGTGGCGGGAGAAGAACCGGCGGTGTTTCCCGGAGGCCTGGTCACCAGCATCGGATGTGGATTCCCCTGAGCTTTCCTGGCCATCGTCCTCAGCAGTGTCTGACTTGCTGGTGACGGCCTGTGCGGCCTGGGCCTTTGCCTGGTCAGCCTGGTCGTCCTTGGCTTGTTGAGCAGCTTGTTGGGCTCGTTCCGCTTCGGCCTGCTGGGCCATTTCTTCCTCGGCCTGCTGGGCCAGTTCCGCTTCGGCTTGCTGGGCCTGTGCCGCCTGTTCGGCCTGCTTGAGGGCCACAGTACGGGCGTAGTCGTCGAGGGTTGGCATGCCGTAGGCCTTGGCCGTCGTGTTGTACAACTCAGCCACATAGCGTTGCATCCGCTGGGCGAAGACATCGGCGATCTCCCCCGGACCGGGGGTGAGGGGGTGTCCGATGACCACGTGAACCGGCGGGCGGGTGGTCGGAGGCACAGGGCGGTTGTACGGCCATGCGGCGTAGGCGCCGACCAGGGCGATGGGCAGGCAGGGGACTCCCCGCGAGATGGACAACGCGGCGACACCAGGTTTGAACTGGCCGATGGCCCCGGTGCGGCTGCGCGTGCCTTCGGGGAAGATCAACAGGGGAACTCCCGCCTCCAGTAGGCGACCGGTCAGGCCCTTGTGTGTACGCGACCCCGTGCGCTCGACCGGATAGGCGTTGAAGAACAACGAGGTCGTCAGTCCTTTGAGCTTCTTGTCGAAGAAGTAGTCGGCGGCGGCGCCTGTGGCGACATGCTTGGACAGGCGGCGGGGCAACGACCCGAGGACGAGGGCGGCGTCCAGGTGGGAGGAATGGTTGGCGATGACGATGAAGGGTTCCTCGACGTTGTCGAGGAGTTCGAGTCCGTGGACCTGGACCTTGCAGATGCTCCACACGAATGACTTGAGCATGACGTCCTGGGCGACGAAACGGACGGACGACTTCACCGCCGAGCGGTAGGAAGACGGGTTGTCGGACGAAGGTGTCTTCGTCATGTCTGTCTCGATTGGGTCAACGAGCGCGACATCCAGCGTATGGTCCGTCGGGGCAGGTGGCGGCCGATTCCGACCGCGAAGGCCCACATCGCGGTCGGCACACACAAGACCTTGCCGCGGGCCAGGTCGGCCAGCGCCTGCTCGACGAGGCGGTCGACCTTGATCCACACGAAGTCCGGGAGATTGTTGGCCTTCACTCCACCGCGGGAATGGAATTCTGTCTTGACCCACCCGGGCATCAGGGCCATCACTTTGACTCCGGTGCCGCGCAACTCGTTGGACAAGGCTTCGGTGTACACGGTCGCCCAGGCCTTGATGGCGGAGTAGTTGCCTGTTGTGATGATGGCGGATGAACTTGTCACATTGAGGATCGAGCCATGCCCGCGGGCTTTCATGGCCCGCCCGGCCGCACCGGACAGGATCAGCATGGCCATACACATGACATCCATGGCTCGTTGATGGTGGGCGATGTCGCGGTCCAGGAGCGAGTCGTGGACAGCGAACCCGGCGTTGTTCACCAGCAGCTCAATCGGCCGGTCAGGATCCTCGACGCGCGCGGCCAGCGCCATCACCTCGTCGCGGTGGGACAGGTCCGTTGGAATGATCTCCACCGAAATCTTGTACGTCGTACGGAAAACTTCGGCAACTTCGCGCAAACCTGCTTCATCCCGCGAGGCGAGCACAAGATCGTACCCCCGTTGAGCGAGGGCTAGAGCGAAAGCGTGGCCGATGCCGACTGTGCCACCGGTGATCAATGCCGTGGTCATGTCAGCGGATCAGCTGGTAGGTTTGCCGGGCCATGGACAACTCCTCGTTGGTCGGGACCACGAGGACGCGCAGGGTGGAGTCGTCGGCGGAAATGATGCGCGGCTCAGAACTGCGTACGGCGTTGCGCTGGGGGTCCAGGCGCACACCGAAGCCGCCCAGACGGTCGAGGACGCGCTCTCTGAGGCGGAAATCGTTCTCACCCACCCCGGCGGTGAACACCAGCAGGTCGAGATGCCCGAGGACGGCCGCATAGGCTCCGATGTAGCTGACCAGACGGTGGACGTACACGGCGATGGCTTGGCTGGCGTGGACGTCACCGGCCTCGATCTTGTCCCAGATGTCGCGGTGGTCGGAGGAACCGTCCGCCAAACCCCACATCCCGGATTGCTTGTTCAGCAGGGTGTCGACTTCTTGGGCGCCCATGCCGGCTTCGCGCTCCAAGTACGAGAACAGCCCCGGGTCGATGTCGCCGGACCGGGTACCCATGACCAGGCCCTCCAAGGGGGTCATGCCCATCGACGTGTCGACGGCGATCCCGCCCTTGACAGCCGAGATGGATGCGCCATTACCCAGGTGGCAGACGATCTGGTTCACACTGGCCAGGTCCACGCCGAGGAACTCGGCCGCTTGCTTGGACACGTAGTCGTGGGAGGTGCCGTGGAAGCCGTACTTGCGGATCCCGTACTGCTCGCAGACCTCGCGGTTGATGGCGTAGAGGTAGGACTCCTCAGGCAGGGTCCCGAAGAAGGCGGTGTCGAAAATGGCCACGTGGGGGACGCTCGCGAGGACTTGTTGGGCGGCCTTGATCCCAGCGATGGCCGGAGGATTGTGCAGCGGAGCGAGGTCTGACAAATCGGTCAATCCTTGGAGGACTTCTGCGGTGATCAGCGTGGGCTGGCGGTACTTGTCACCCCCGTGTACGATCCTGTGCCCGACCGCGACCGACTCTTCCAGGGCGGGTCCCCAGGTATGGAAAGCCCGGGTGACAAGGGCTAGCGCCTCAGTATGGTTGGCGATGGTCTCGTCGATGCGATACTGGTCGCCGTGGGTCTTGTGGGTGATGTTGCCATCCTCCAGGCCGATCTTCTCGACAAGGCCAGAAGCCAGAACTTTCTCGGAATCGACGTCGATCATTTGGTATTTCACTGACGAAGAACCACAGTTGAGAACAAGGATCTGGGTCGGCATCGCATCCTCCTTCGCGGGCTGGTCAGGGCAGCTGCCCCCTCGATGTGGCCTATTCTAATGTCGAACCGTTCGGGCGCTTCGCCCATTCCATCGCGTCTGGTCCGCGGACGCCACCGCTCAGAATGGAGCAGCCGGATCGGATTGCGCCTGGATGGCGGTGATGATGATGGTGTTGACGATGTCGTCGACCAGGGCGCCGCGGGACAGGTCGTTGACCGGCTTGCGCAAGCCTTGGAGGACCGGGCCGATGGCCAAGGCGTTGGCAGTCCGCTGAACAGCCTTGTAGGTCGTGTTACCTGTGTTCAGATCCGGGAAGATGAAGACCGTGGCGTGACCGGCCACCTTGGATTCTGGCAACTTCGTCTTGGCGACGACCTCGTCCACAGCCGCGTCGAACTGAATGGGTCCCTCGACGGGCAGTTCGGGGTCGCGGTCGTGGAGGATTTGAGTGGCCTCGTGGACCATGTCGACGTCTGGGCCAGTCCCCGAGGTCCCGGTCGAGTACGACAGCAGGGCGACTCGCGGCTCGATTCCGAAGGAGACCGCCGTGTGGGCGGAAGCCAGCCCGATGCCGGCCAGCTGTTCGACGGTGGGATTGGGGTTGACCGCACAGTCGGCGAAAACCAGGACGCGGTCGGGAAGGCACATCAGGAAATAGCCCGACACGATGTCCATCCCCGGCTTGGTCTTGATGAACTCCAAGGACGGGCGGATGGTGTGGGCCGTGGTGTGGATCGACCCGGACACCATGCCGTCGGCCATTCCCAGGTGGATCATCATGGTGCCGAAGTAGGAGACATCGGTCAAGGTCTCACGGGCCTTGTCCATGGTCATCCCCTTGTGGGCGCGCAGTTTGACGTACTCGGCGGCGAACTCTTCGATCATCTCGGGGTCGTTCATCGGCTGGATCTTGGCCTTGGACACGTCGACGTGGAGGCTGTCCGCTTTCGCGTGGATCTCATCTGCGTCGCCCAAGAGGATCAGGTTGACCAAATCTCGTTCGAGCAGGATGTGAGCGGCGGTCAGGATGCGCGGTTCCAGGCTTTCCGGCAAGACGACGGTCCGCCTGTCCGAACGGGCACGCTCAGCCAATTCGTACTGGAAAACCAAAGGGGTCCGCACGTTGGACCTGGCCTGGGCGATCGTGGTGGCGAAGGTGGCGGGCATCTGGGCAACCAAGGAGACGGCGCCGGGGAAGGTGACGACGATGGGCAGGTCGACGGTGAGCAGTTCGCGGTCGTACTCGTCCATGCGATCCGCGTCGAGCCCGATGGCGACCACGCCCAGGCTGAAGGCGCTCTGGCGGGCGATTTCTTCCAGGCAGAAGTCGATCGCATGGCGCAGGTCGACGGGGGTCTGGCCCCGGCCGGACACGACCAGGATCACCGGTGCGTTGAGGTTGGCGGCGATCTGGGCGTTGAGGGAGAACTCGACCGGCCCGATGACGTCGGAGTAATCCGATCCGAGGACGACGATGGTGTCGAAACTCTTCTTGACCTCTTCGAACCTGGCGATGATGGTCGTGATGGCGGCATCGGTGTCCTCGCGGATCTGGGCGTAGGTCACGCCGTAGCCCTGGTCGTACTCCTGGCTGGTGGCGGCGGCTTCCAAGAGAGTGGCCAAGGTTGTGTCGTGGCCTTCCGTGCGGATGATGGGGCGGAAGACGCCCACCTGGTGCCCGAGTTGCCGCAAAGACTCGATTGCTCCCAAACCGACGGCTGATTTTCCAACGCGGGCCTCCGAGGCCACAATGTAAACCGTGTTCGTCATGGGTCCAATGTAGCAGCCCAATAGACCAGACAAATTCGCGTACTATCTGACAACTACGGGTCTGTACGGAACCGCATTGGTGACCGTCTAGAATGACGGCCATGACGAAAATCCTTTCCGCGGTCGCCTGGCCTTATGCCAACGGGCCGCGACACATCGGTCACGTGTCCGGCTTCGGGGTGCCCTCCGATGTCTTTTCCCGCTATCAGCGCATGGCCGGGAATGATGTCTTGATGGTGTCGGGTACGGACGAGCACGGCACCGCCATCCAGGTGCAGGCCGACCGGGAGGGATTGACGCCGAAGCAGACTGCGGACAAGTACCACCGGATCATTGCCGAGGACTTGCAGAAGTTGGGGTTGTCCTACGATCTGTACACGCGCACAACCACGCTCAACCATACAGCTGTTGTTCAGGAACTGTTCCGGTGCCTGCACTCCAATGGGTATGTGGTGGCGAAGACCCAGTTGGGGGCGATCTCACCCAGTACGGGACGGACATTGGCTGATCGGTACATCGAAGGGACCTGTCCGATCTGCGGATTCGACTCAGCCCGGGGTGACCAATGTGATGCGTGCGGCAATCAATTGGACCCGATCGACCTTGTCAACCCGCGTTCCCGATTGAACGGCGAGGTGCCGAAGTTCATCGAGACCGAGCACTTCTTCCTCGACCTTCCCTCGCTGTCGGGCGCGTTGGGGGACTGGCTGTCGACCCGTCATGGCTGGCGGCCGAACGTGATGAATTTTTCCTTGCAACTGTTGAAGGACCTCAAGCCGCGCCCCATCACCCGGGACTTGGACTGGGGGATTCCGATCCCGCTGGACGGCTGGCGGGAGAACGGGATGAAATCCATC
>WREX01000106.1 GCA_009779115.1 Propionibacteriaceae bacterium | reverse complement strand
GTGAGAAAGTTCCACCTGGGCGTCGGCCGACACCGAGACGGAATACTCCATGCGGACGCACTCCCGGTGAGCGGCGGACACCAGTCGGGAGGAGTCGATCGTCACGACGGTTCCGTCCGGCACCAGCCACGTGAGATGGCGACGCAGGACACCGGCTTTGAAATCCAGGGTACGGCGGTAGTCGCGCACCACCCCCTGATGAGGATCGAAAGAATGCCCGTTCACGATCAGCGAGAACCGGGCCGGGTTGGGCGCGGGCTGGATCGTCTGGCCAGTCCGAGCCAAGCCGTAGGCATCCTCGGGATAAACAATAGGCCATGTCTCGTAGAAACCGTTGACGAAGACCTGGTCGGTCACGTCCTCGTCTTCCTCCAAGAACCCGCGCACACCGATGAAACCATTGCTCACCGAAAACAGGGTTCGGGCATGAGCGCCGGAGTCGGGTTTGTCCTCCGACAAGGCCCAATTCACGACACTCGCCGTCATGGTCGGTATCTGCCGGACGTGGTCATGAGGTCTCAGTCGATTCCCAGAGGCGTGCCCCGCGGATCCGTACTGACCAAGTCCAGGATCTCCGCGGCGCCGGAAGTGGTGACGTGGTGTGAATTCGCTTCGTGATCGGTCGGCGGTTGAGGGGAGCGACCGTTGTCCAAGCCGAGATGAGTGGCGAGCAGGGCAGGTATGTCGGACTCGGAGCCGAGGTCACTGGATGGCCGGGGGGTACGGATACTGTCGAGGCCCAGACGAGTGGACAGTCGGGACGGCAGGTCAGGGTCGGTGCCGAGGTCGTTGGGAGGTGCGGTCTTTCGGTCGGCGTCCAGGCCGAGGCGGGTGGACAGTCTTGTCGGTAGGTCAGGGTCTGTGCCCTCGGCGGATGGTTTGGCCGTTCGGTCGATGTCAAGTCCCAGGGGGGTGGAGTGTCTGGTCGAAACCTCTGGGCTGGTTCGGACACCGCTGGATGGTCCGGGGGCACGGTCGCTGTCCCGGCCGAGGCGGCTGGAAAGTTTGGTTGGTGTGTCTGGGTCTGTGCTGGGGTGGATGAAAGGTCGGGTGGTACGGTCTAACTCTTTGCCAGCTGACCTGGGCGATGGAGTGACGGGATCGGGACCTGTGCTGAACCCCCGATTGGGGGTATGTCTGTGGGCGGGTCCTGTGCCGAGATTGGCAGGAATGGTGGTGCTTCCGTCCGCCTCAATGCTGATGGACAGAGGTGCCATCTTCGTACTGCGCGCCTTTTTCCCGGGGTCGCTGAGCGGAATATTTGTCCTGTCTGGATCCGCCCTGAGGTCGATGAGTGGCATATTCGTGCTGTCTGGGCTCGTCGCCCGGTCGACCGGCGCAATGTTTCCGCTGTCTGGATTGATCCCGGAAGTGACCGGCGGCAAGTTCGTTGTGACTGGCTCTTTCCCGTCCGTGACGGGCGACACAGTCGCACGGTCCAGATCAATCACGGGGTTGACCGGTGGAGTGTTTGTCGTGCTTCGATCTACCCCGAGATTGACCCCTAGCACATGCGCACTACGTTGATTCATCTCGAAGTCGGCGGCCGGCAGGTTGGCGCTGACTGGCTCCTTCCCGAGATCGAGCGGCGGCACATTCGTCCTGTCTGGACTCGCACTGAGATCGGCTAGCGGTGTGGCACCACTGACTGGTCCCACACCAGGTTCGACAGGTGGTACGTCCGGTGTGGTTGAGTCGGTCGCTGGACCCGTGGTGGGTGTCTCAGGTGCAATCTGGGTTGTGACAAGGTCTTCGACACCTTGCTTGACTCTGGCGAGGTCGATGACCGGCCACTGGGTCACCAACTCCTGGAGGTCGTCGACGACGATCGACGCGCCGTGATCCATGAGGGCTTGGGTGCCGCTGCCACGGTTGACGCCGATGATGCAGCCGAACCGACCGGCACGGGCCGCTTCGGTGCCGCTGAGAGCATCTTCGACAACGATCGCTTTGTTGGGCAAGACCCCCAAACGCCGTGCGGCTTCGAGGTACGTGTCCGGCGCAGGCTTGCCCTTCAGGCCCAGCTCAGCGGTGACGATGCCGTCGATCACGACATCGAACTGTTCGAGGAGCCCCGCGGACTTCAGGACGAATCGGGCATTCTTGGACGCGGACACCACGGCCACCATCAGGCCGGTGGCGACAGCCGCTGAAAGGAATGCGACCGATCCGGGGTAGGCCACCAGCGGCTGGCGAGCCAGGTTGGCCAAGAAGAGGGAATCCTTCAAATTGCCCATCGCGCACACTGTTGCCATGGACGGCTGATCACTGGGGTCTCCTTCGGGAAGGTGGATGTCACGCGAGAGCAGCACCTCCCGTACTGCTTCATAACGGGGACGCCCGTCGATCAGCCCGAAGTAGTCGGAATCGTTGTAGGGCAACACATCGGCGCGTCCGGCCAGTGCGGTGCGGAACACCTGCGCCCAAGCCTTCCGATGGACATCGACTGTCGGCGTGAGGACGCCGTCGAGGTCGAAAAGACAAGCCTCCGCCCCGGCCAGGACGGGGGACAGGATGTCCATGGGAGCCTTCCTCTCTGGGTGGACGGTGGACGCTGAAAACTGCCGAGGGTGGCGGTGGACGTTACTAGCGTCATTGTTCGCCGACATCCACATGTTGAATCGGGCGATCGTCGCGCGTGATGTGACCCGTTGACCCACTGACGACAAAGCATACTTCCATACGCTTCCGCCTCGATGCGCGACTCGCGATAATACTAATCCTGCCTTAATTAATACCAGAATTCCAGGATTGATGATAACCGTATGGTAACGTTTGCGGCTATCGATTGAAAAGATCTTCCAGTTTCTTTTAGTCTGGAAAACACGCAACTTTGGGCCACGATTCTTCGCTTAGCCAGCCATGCGTCGATGGATTCAGGCGAGAAGCCGATCTTGAATGGCACAGTAACAATAAGGAGTTTTCATGGCAAAACGTTATGTCACATATGGCCTCGTGGGACTGACAGTGGCCACGATGGCTTTGGCTGGGTGCTCCAGTACGCCGTCGCCGTCGCCCAGTAGCGAGGCCCCAGGTGCCCCGGAAGTCGTCACAATTTACGGCACGCCAACGGGCAATGAGGGCTCACAATGGGAGGCTAGTTGGCAGGCCTGGGCCGCAGCCAATAACATCGACATCCAGTACACCGGTGACCGTGATTTCACAACTAACATTTCAACGAAGATTCAGGGTAATTCCCTGCCTGACATCGCTGTCTTCCCTCAGCCGGGCTTGATGAAGTCTGTTATTCAGACGGGCAAGGTCCAGCCGCTCGATCCCACCACGCTGGCCACGCTGCAACAGAACTTCTCAGCCGACTGGCAGGCCTATGGAACAGTCGATGGTCAGCAGTACGCCGTACCGTTGGACGCGTCGGCGAAGGGGTACATCTGGTATTCGCCGTCCGCGTTCGAACAGTGGGGTGTCACGGTCCCGAAGACCTGGGATGACCTCATGACGTTGACGGACACGATCCAGCAGAAGGTCAGTGGGCCGGTATGGTGTGCGGGCTTCAACTCCGGGGATTCCTCCGGATGGCCGGGCACCGATCAGATAGCCGAGTATCTCCTGTCAGCTTCGGGTGGCGACGTGTACGACCAGTGGGTCTCCGGTGACGTCAAGTTCACCGACCAGCCAGTCGCGGACGCCTTCTCAGCTTTGGGCAAGCTTTGGCTCGATCCGAAGTACGTCAATGCTGGTTTCGGCGGTGTGGACACCATCAACTCGACCGCGTTCGGCGATGTCGCCATTCCGTTGGCCAACGGCCAGTGCGCTCTGACCAATCAGGCAACCTTCCTGGAGGCCTCCTTCGCAGACGCGAAGACTGCCGCGGGAACCACCCCGAAGGTGGCTCCGGATGGTGACATCTGGGCATTCATGATGCCTCCGGTCGCGGGCACCCAGTCCGTGGTCGGCGGCGGAGATTTCGCGGTCGCGTTCACGTCGAGCCCAGCCGTCCAGAAGGTCATGAACTACTTGGCCTCCGGTGACTATGCCAACAGCCTGATCACGGTCTCCGGTGCCACCTTCATCACTGCCAACAAGGGCGTTGATGTCTCCAAGGAGGCTGATCCCCTGCTGGCCCAGGCGATCCAAACGCTGACCGACACCAACACGACCTTCCGTTTCGGGGCCGGTGACACCATGCCGAGCGTCGTGCAGCAGGCCTGGTGGAAGGGCACGGTTGACTGGCTCAACGGCGCCTCTCAAACATCGGTGTTAAGCCAGATCCAGGCATCATGGGCTGACGCGTAGAGCAAGGAACGTGCTTCAGTGGGCTCCTAAGAACTGTGCCTGACGCATCGACGAGGAGGGAGGTCTGATGCAGGCATTCTTCTCCTGGCTGGCGGGATTGCCTCAGCTAGTGCAGATCCCTGTCGTCGTGGCCGCCTTCCTCGTCGTCGTCGGGCTGATCATTTTTCTGATCGAAGTGGCCCCGCGCCCGGGTCGTACGTACACCTGGGTCAGACTGGGGATCGCGGTGGGCGTCCCGGTCGTGACCCTGGCCGTCCTGGGCCTCGAACGCGGCGCCATGTGGGTGTACCTTCTGGGCGTCATTCTCGGCGGAGGGCTGTTCTGGCTGGACGCCCGATCCGCGAAGGGCCGAGGACGGCTCATCCAGTTGGCGTTGTTCATCTCCCCAGCCCTGTTTTTGCTTGCCATCGGCCTGGTCTGGCCGACCCTGCGTACTGTTGTCTTCGCGTTCATGGATAAGACGGGGACCCAATTCGTCGGCCTGAAAAACTTCGTGTGGGTCTTCTCCTCGGGCAGCTCCGGCGGGCTGACCAGCCTGTTGAACACCATCGTCTGGGTCATTGTCGCACCCATCCTCGCCACGGCGGTCGGGTTGGTGTACGCCTTATGGGTCGACCGTTCACGGGCCGAAAAACTGCTCAAAGTCCTCATCTTCATGCCCATGGCGATTTCGTTCGTGGGCGCCTCGATCATCTTCAAATTCTTCTACGACTACCGCCAGGGCAATCAAATCGGGTTGCTCAACCAACTGGTGATGATGGTCGGCGGCACCCCGGTCAACTGGCTGCAGAACTATCCGGTCAACATGTTTTTAATGATCGGCATCCTCATCTGGTCGCAGACCGGCTTCGCGATGGTGATCCTGTCGGCGGCCATCAAGTCGGTTCCCGCTGACCTGATCGAAGCCGCCCAAATCGACGGCGCCTCCGCAGTTCGCCGGTTCCTGCACGTCATCATTCCCACCATTCGTCCCACCATCATCGTCGTCTGGGTGACGATCTCGATTACGTCGCTGAAGGTGTACGACATCGTGTCGGTCACCACGGGAGGGTACAACAACACGTCAGTTCTCGGGTACGAGATGGTACGGCAGTTCTCGCAGTTCCCGCCGCAGACGGGTCATTCCGCGGCACTGGCCATGCTGATCTTCATTCTTGTCATCCCATTCATTGCGTACAACGCCCGTTCACTGGCGAAGGGGGACAGATGACTGTCACTCCTGTGTCGCGATCCACCCGTCATGTGCACCACACCCACCGTACCTTGTCCAGCCCATGGGCGACTATGGGGGCCATCATCATCGCCGCGGTGTGGACTGTGCCGACCCTCGGGCTGTTCGTTTCCTCCTGGCGCCCCGCCAATCAGATCACGACCAGCGGGTGGTGGACCTTCTTCGCCCACCCCGAGGTGACCGTGGACAACTACACCACGACCATGAATTTCGTCTCGTCGCGCATCACCGTCGCTCAGTCGCTGGTCAATTCGCTGACGATCACGATCCCCGCGACCGTCATTCCGATCATGTTGGCGTTGATGGCAGCTTATGCCCTGGCGTGGATCGATTTCCGCGGGCGACATGTGTTGTTTGTCGCCATCTTCTCTCTCCAGATCGTGCCGTTGCAGATGCTCCTCGTCCCTTTGCTCAGGCTGTATTCCGGCGGGGTGGAGATCGGTGGAACACAGATCATTCCTAGTTTTCCGGCAAACTCCCTCGGGTCGGGATTCGCGCAGGTGTGGATCACCCACACCATGTCGGCCCTGCCGTTGGCGACCTTCATGCTGCACAACGCGCTGGCGAGTATCCCCGTCGATATCATGGAGGCCGCCCAGATCGACGGCGCCGGCCACGGGCAGATATTCCGGCGCCTGGCCCTGCCACTGGCCATGCCCACGATCGCCAGCTACGCCATCTTCCAGTTCCTGTGGGTGTGGAACGATCTGTTGGTCGCAACGATCTTCACCTCGGGCCGCAACGCTCCGGTCACCAAGATATTGGCGGACTTGTCAGGGGTACATGGACAGCAATGGTATTTGCTGACAGCGGGCACATTCGTGGCCATCATCGTACCCCTGATCGTGTTCTTCGCACTGCAACGATTCTTCGTCCGCGGACTCCTGGCCGGAGCGACCAAGGGGTAAGGGGACAGCCTGAGGGGCGAGCGGACTGCACGAAGACAGGCCCGCGTCGAAAAACCATGCGGTGTGAACGCGCGTACTGATGTGTGGATAGTCGTGGACCGGGGAGGATGTCGTACCCGGCTATCATGACAGGAGATCGGCTGCCCAGACACGGCCGGCGAGTGTGAAGGGACGTCAGATGCATGAGATAACGTGCCCGCAGTGTGGTACCGCGTTCACCATTGATGAGGCTGGATATGCGGATATTGTCCGGCAGGTACGCGATGACGAGTTTGACCGGGCCCTGAACGAGCGGCTGGGTGTGGCTGAGCAGGCGAAGAAAACTGAGATTGCGTTGGCTGAGGCGAAGGTCGCCAAGCAGTACGAGCAGGAGGCTGCGAAGGCGGATGCCCAGATCCTCAGTTTGCAGGCGAGGCTTGATGCGGGCGAGGTAGCGCAGAAGTTGGCCGTGACTGAGGCATTGGACGAGGTGGAGAAGCAGCGTACTGCGCTGGCCAGCGAACTTGACCGGGTCAAGCAGGAAATGGTGGCCGCGCGCGAGCGTGCCGAGGCGACGCTTGAGCATGAATTGCAGAAGAATTCTGCGGCCAAGGATTCCGAGATCCAGCGATTGCGGGCGCAGGTGGAGGCGGCCGAGGTGGCCCGCAAGCTGGCTGTCGTGGAGTCGGTTGGGGTGGTTGAGAAGGAACGGGACGACTTAAAGGGCGCGCTGGACCGATTGGGACTGGAGAAACAGTTGGCCGAGACTTCTTTGAAGGACAAGTACGAGACGCAGATCAAGGATCGCGACGACATGATCGAGCGGCTGCGCGATTTGAAGGCGAAGTTGTCGACGAAGATG
>WREX01000105.1 GCA_009779115.1 Propionibacteriaceae bacterium | reverse complement strand
GCGGATGAACAGGCAGCCGTGTCTGTTCCGCTGCCGAGTTCGCAAGAACCAGAAGTCGTGGCTTCGTAAAACAACAAAACAACACCCGAACGCCGATAAAGTTGGCGTTCGGGTGTTGTTTTATTCTGGTTCTTCCCCGGTCAGTTCGCGCTCATGATGTGCTTGATCCTGGTGTAATCCTCGATGGCGTACAACGACAGATCCTTGCCGTACCCTGAGGCCTTGAATCCTCCGTGTGGGAACTCCGCAACCAATGGGATATGCGTGTTCACCCACACACAGCCGAAATCTAGCTCGCGGGTCGCCCGGAGCACCAATGAGTGGTCGTTGGTCCATACAGAGCTTGCCAGCCCGAAGCGTACGTCATTGCCCATGGCGATGGCCTCGTCGGCAGTGTCGAAGGGCTGGACGGTCAAGATGGGCCCGAAGACCTCTTCCTGGACGAGGGTGTCCGTTTGGCGAACATCGGCAACGATCGTTGGGGCGAAGTAATACCCCTTCGTGCCGATGCGATGGCCTCCCGTGGCTACGGTGGCATGCGAGGGCAGCTCCTCGATGAACCGGGCGACATTGGCCAGATGACCGGCGTTGTTCAAAGGTCCATAGTCGCTGGAATCGTCCTCGGCGTCACCTGTCTTCATGGCCTCGGCAGCCTTGACCAGCTCAGCCACCATATCGTCATAGATCGAGCGATGAACCAGGACGCGAGTGGCGGCTGTGCAATCTTGGCCAGCGTTGAAGAAGGCAGCACCGACGATGTCCGCAGCGATGGCCGCCGGATCGACATCGCCGAACACGATGGCTGGGGCCTTGCCGCCCAGTTCCAGATGGCACCGTTTCAGGGTCTTGGCCGCAGTTTCGGCAACCCTGATCCCGGCTTCCACCGATCCCGTGATGGAGACCAAACCGGGGATCGGATGGGCCACCAACGCGTCGCCCGTCACCGATCCGGACCCGACCAGGACGTTGAACACGCCATCAGGCAAGATCCCTTGAGAAATCCGTGCCAATTCGAGGGTGGATTCCGGGGTTGTGGACGCTGGCTTCAACACCACGGTATTGCCCGCTGCCAGCGCTGGCCCGATCTTCCAGATGGCCATCATCAAGGGATAGTTCCACGGGGAGATCTGAGCCACCACGCCGATCGGTTCGCGACGTACGTACGAGGTGAGCCCCTCCGCGTACTCTCCAGCCCCGATGCCATCAAGGCGACGGGCCGCTCCCGCGAAGAAACGAAGATGGTCGGCCCCGACAGCCACCTCTTCACGAGCGATGATCGGGCGAGGTTGACCGGTGTTGCGGAACTGTGCCGCGACCAGTTCGTCGGAGTGTTCCTCCATGGCATCGGCCAGGGCCAACAGGGCCATCTGACGGTCTTTCGGAGTCGTACGCCCCCAGGTCTTGAACGCCGTATCGGCTGCTGCGACAGCCTGATCCACCTCTTCGGGTGTCGAGACAGGTTGGAGGGCGACCACTTCTTCTGTGGCCGGGTTGATGACATCAGTCGATCTGGAAGCCGATGACTCCTGGAAAGTGCCATTAATGAAATTTGATAATTGTTGCGTCATAGCAGCCCTTACTTAAAAATTGGCATGGTGACCATGCGACGGAGACAATCCAAAGGCCCTTGGTGCCTTGCGTTGTGGTGAGCCCTCGGGTGCCATACCACAGGGTGCACACAAGGCTGTGAAGAGCAGTTTCACGCTACCAGGGCCTGGCCAAGAATGTCCAGTCCCTCGGTGAGCAAGTCATCACTGATGGACAGTGGTGGCAACAAACGTACGACATTGCTATAGGTCCCACACGTCAACATGATCACTCCTTGACTATGGGCATATTTGGCCACTGCCGACGCCAGAGCGGGGTCAGGGTCGAGGGTGCCTGGCTTGACGAACTCGATGGCTTGCATCGCTCCCCTGCCGCGCACATCTCCGATCCGGGGGTCGCTGGCCTGGAAGGCCTTCAGACGCCCGGTGAGAATTGCGCCGATCTGGCGGGCGCGGGCCAGCAAACCATCCGACTTGATCATGTCCATGACGGCCAGGGCTGCCGCGCAAGCGACCGGGTTGCCGCCATAGGTGCCTCCCAATCCACCGGGCTGAGCAGCATCCATGATCTCCGCTCTGCCGGTCACGGCTGACAGTGGCAAGCCCCCCGCCACTCCTTTGGCGATGGTGACAAGGTCGGGGACCACACCTTCGAACGTCGATGCGAACATGTCACCAGTACGGGCCATGCCGGACTGAATCTCGTCGGCGATGAAGATCACACCATGAGCGGTGCACCAGGCGCTGAGCGCCGCCATGAAGCCTGGCGCCGGAACCACGAAGCCACCTTCACCTTGGATGGGCTCGATCACCAAGCACGCAATCGTACCCGGGTCGAGGGCGGCTTCGATCTGCGCGATCGCCCGCTCGGCTGCTTCGGGGCCGGAAAGCTGGTCCCGGAAGGGGTAGGACATGGCTGCACGGAACAAGTCCGGGGTGAAGGGCCCGAAGCCCGCCTTGTAGGGCATCTCTTTGTGTGTCATGGCCATCGTCAGGTTGGTCCGGCCATGGAAGGCGTTCTCGAAGACCACGATCTTGTCGCGCTTGGTGTACCAACGAGCAATCTTCACGGCATTCTCCACCGCTTCCGCCCCCGAGTTGGCCAGCATCGTACGCTTCTCAAAATCCCCGGGGGTGAGGTCGGCGAGCCGTTCGGCCACCCGGATGTAACCTTCATACGGGGTGATTGAGTACGCGGTGTGGGTGAAACTTGCCACCTGGGCCTGAACCGCTTCAACCACGCCAGGGGCGGCATTGCCCACCGTTGTGACGGCGATTCCACAGCCAAAGTCGATCAATGAGTTCCCATCCACGTCCACCACGACTCCCCCGCCGGCCGCTGCTGCAAACACGGGCATTGTCGGTGTGACTGGATGAGCGACCGCTTTGGCCATCCGGGCGGTCAACGCCAAGGAATTGGGACCGGGAATAGCGGTGACGAGACGACGTACCTGGGGAAGAGTTGGACCACCGGACAGAACCGATTGGGGCATTTGTTGTTCCTTTCATTGACACGACCCACCGGGTCGACTAGGTGTAACGATGCTGCGAACCGCAAAGAATGGAATGTGACTAGTTCATTGTGCATCCCGTTGAGTGTTTGAAGAGCTCGCATGATGAATCCTACTCGTTTCAGGCTCAGCCTGTGGGGTCAAAACTCATTGTCGGCGTGATTTTTGGGGATGTCTTACCATGCCGAAGCGTCGACGCTTGTCTGGATGGGAGGCAGTGACCAAATCACGAAGAGTGAGCGTCTGTTCTTGGGCACGATGATTGGCCATTGCCAGAAGGATCACTGCGGTAGTCCAGGCATCGCCGAGGGCGTAGTGCGGGGAGAAGACCGGCAGACCGAGCCGACTGGCCACCGTCTCCAAACCCGGTGAACGGTGCGGGTCACGCGGCAGACCGAAATGGGACCAGGCCAGTTCGGCTGTGTCGATCACAGTCAGGTCCACCGACACGCCTCGGGCCAGCATGGCACGGTCGAGGAAGCCGGTCTCCACCCAGGCCGTGTGCGCGACCAGGACGCGGCCGACCATCGAAGCGAAGAGAGGATCCAGGGCCTCGGGAAGTGCTGGTGCTTGGGCCAGATCCTGTTCTCGGATGGCATGCACCCTGATCGAATCCGCAGTCAAGGCCACGTCAGGGCGTACGAGGCCGTACACCGATGAGCGTCCCACCACTCGGCCAGCGTCGATGTGGACCGCTCCATAAGAGATGATCGCGTCGCTCGAACTCAGTCCGGTGGTCTCAAAATCCAGCACAACCAAGCGTGCCTGGTCCCAGGGCTGATCCAGCTGAGCCCACACCTCGGCCTGGCTGTTGATAAAGGTCGACATCGTCGACCGGGAGACCTCGGAGACGGTCATAACCTGGACATTCCAGCCCTGGCAGCCAGTTCCGACTGGACAGCGTCGACGGCCCTGAAGGCCTCCCGCAACTGCCGGCGCTGGAGCGGGTCGAGCTGGTCGGGTCGCAAGAATCCGCTCGGTTTCTCTCCAGCTTTAATGGTACGTGCCTGTTGTTTTGCGAGCACAGTCATGAAGATCGTGTACGCACCGGCCAGCATGTCCCGGTGATCGGAGGTGATCAACCCAGCCTCGACCCCACGGTCCAGACGTTCCAGGGAGCTGCCGGACACATCGCCAGTTCGCAGAGCCAGCCACCGGGCCAGTGTTGAGACCGGAATCAGGCCGCCCCTCTTCAGGTCCAACTGGCCACGATATTCGCCCGAGTGATGGACCACGAAATCGCGGACAAATCCCAGGGGGGGCCGAAGGCTGAGGCTGTGCCGGGCGAGCACGCGCATGAATCGCTCGTGGGAGACCGCCGCTGAGACTGCCTCGACCAGCGGTGAGACCGGTTCGCCGGTCACCGGCCTGGTGTCGGCCACGATGGAGGCCAACGCGAGGACACCGACGACATCCTCGTTGTCGAACCATCGGGCCACAGCCTGGCGCCATTCATCCTCCGTGCGGTTGAAGAGCGGATTGTCGGCGTTCGCTCCCTTGTCACACGTGGCCAGCCCAGTTTGTTCGATCAGACGCAGGACCCGGGAAGCGTCCTGAAGATGCAGACTGGCATCGCCGGACGATCCGACGGGTCGGCACACGGCAGTGTCGACATCCGAACTGGGCAAGGGTTCCCGGCGAGCCATGGAGCCTTGGACCAGCCAAACACTCGGCGGCGAGACGTCGAGAGTCGAGCCCAAGGCCACCGCCCGACGTACGATGGCGTCCACCACACCAGACTGCAACCGGGCGACGTAATCGATGGACAAACCGGAATCGATCAATTCGACGATGGAGGGCATGAGCAGTGCACCAGCTTGGACCAGGTCCTCTTGTGTCTCAGCCCGCTCGATGAAGCCGCGGACCATGAGGGGGTTGCGCAACTCGGCGGAAGCGACGTCGAGGGTTCGCATCACGCCAATCGGGTGACCACGGGTATCGACGACAACCAGGTGATGGATACCGACATCGACCATGGCAAGGTAGGCATCCCCGAGCAGTGCGTCCGAACCAATGGTCAAAGCAGGATAAGTGGCAATGGTTCCAACCGGGGCTGTGACCGGCACCTCGCCTGTGGCCACCCGACGACGCATATCCGAGTCCGTGACCACGCCGATCTGGTTGTCCGGCAGTGTGACCAAGCTGCACGAGGTGTGAGCAGCGCTCATGGCCTGCGCCACCTCAGTGATCGGGGTTGACGCGTCGTAGAGGATGATCGGGCGCATCGAATCGACAACCTTGCCCTGGGCAGCGTCGAAGAGTCTCTCCAGACGGGTGAGTTGGCCAGATGAGCTCAACGGGGCCACATGGCCCCCTTTCAGCTTGTCAGGCAGGGGAACGAGATAGATCAGCGAGTCTTCGGCCGCGCGGGCCGCAGTACGGTAGGCCAACCCGGCGCGTACTGTGTCCAAGCTGAACACGTCTCCGGCTTCGATCTCGTCGACCACAGTGCCCTCAGAGTTGAGTTCGTCGATTCGACCGACCCGGACGACCAGCGCGGCACCCAGACTGGGTTGGCCAGGCTCGATCACCCGATCACCTGCCAGGTGATACTGCACATCGACCACCGTCGCGAGCTTGTCCAGTTCCGCTCGTTCCAACTCGGTGAAGGGCGGATGAACAGCCAGGAAGTCGGCGATCTCTTGCACAGTTACCGACCCTGAGGAGACCTGCGTGTCATGACCAGTGCTCCGGTGTTATTTCGACTGTGCCGCGGCGTCCTCGCCAGCTTGCCTCAGGGCGTCACCCGCCGGTCTGTCGGAGCGCTTGTAGGGCTTGACGGTGAACATGTAGATCAGTCCGATGCTGATCACCAAGACGGCCGACAGAGAGACCAGATAGGCGTCGTACCATCGCTCAGTACCCGCGCCCCATGGCCAGGCCATGGCGACGATGCCCAAGATACCCCAAGTGAGTGCGGCGATATTAACCACCATTCCCCATTTTCCGAGCCGGAACTTGCCGGATGGTTTCCACCCTTTGATTCGAGCCCGTAGAGCAGCGAGAACCACCATCTGGAAGCCCATATAGATGCCGATGACGGCGAACCCGATGATCTTTTGCACGGCATTGTCGGAGATCTTCGACCCAGAGATGATGATGGCTGGGATGATACCCGCCAGGAGCAGGGCGAACGGCGGAACGTGGCGGGACTGCCAGAACTTGCGCAGGATCTTGTGCCCCATGATCATCTCGTCCCGGGAGTACGAGTACAGCAACCGGCTGGCCGCCGCCTGGAGGCTCAACAGGCATGACAGGAAGGAAATCATCACGATGGCGAGAACCACTTTGTAGACGGGACCGAACGCTGCTTCCAACAAATTGTTGATGGGTTCGGTGTCGTCCCCGCTCATCACCGCGCTCCAGTCCGGGACCGCCATGACCAGAGCAACCACAACGAAGGTTGCGGCAGCGCCACCGATATAAATCGTACGACGCATCGCCTTGGGAATCTGGATGCCCGGGTTGGGGACTTCTTCGGCGACATCGCCGCAGGCCTCGAAGCCGTAGAACTGGAAAACCGCCATCAGACCGGCAGCCGCGAAAGCTGGGAAGTAATTGTGCCCGCCGCCAGCGCCCATGGTATCGAAGAAGACACTCAAGTTGTTGTGCCGGTTCGCCGTGAGCAACCAGAAACCGACGACCACCGCACCACCAAGTTCGGCACAAAAACCGATCATGGCCATGGTGGAGACCACTTTCGTACCCCCGAAATTGATCAAGGTGACCGCCGCCAGTAACACCAAACCAGTGATAATCATGACGTTTACCGTTGAATCGAGGTTGAACAACGCACTGAGGAATGGACCAGCCCCATAGGCGATTCCGGCGATCGAGGTGAACAACGCGAACATGTAAATCCAGCCGGTCATCCAAGCCCACTTGCGACCCCACAGCCGCCTGGCCCAGGGATACACCCCACCAGCCACCGGGTATTGTGACACGACTTCACCGAAGATCAGGGCGACCATCAACTGGCCGAACGCGACGATCGGGAAAGCCCACACTACCGGGGGACCACCAGTTGCCGCCGATGTGGCAAACAGTGTGTACACCCCCACCACGGGTGACAGGTAGGTGAAACCGAGGGAAATGTTTCCCCACAGCCCCATCTCGCGACGAAATTCAGATGTGTAACCAAGCGCTGCAAGCTGAGCCGCATCCTCGTCTAAATGCTCCTTT
>WREX01000104.1 GCA_009779115.1 Propionibacteriaceae bacterium | reverse complement strand
TTTGGTGACGGCGGCGGAGTTCAGCGCTCCGGTGATGACCTGGACGGTACGGGTCCAGATCTCGATCGGATCGTGTTCGACCCAGCCGGCGCGCGGGAAAATCTGCTCATGTTCGAGCTGATGGCTTCCGACGATGCGCCCGGAATGGTTGAAGACGATCGCTCGGGAGCTGGTCGTACCAGAGTCGATTGCCAGGATGTATTTTTCTGTCATAGGTTCCTCCACATCTTCGTTGGATGATTGGTGATTGGTGAATAATGATTGCTGTGTTTCCCCGGACGGCCTGCGGTGGGGGCCACCGGCTTCATGGAGGCTGGGGGTTGTTGTGGTGAGGGCAGGTGTGCGGTTCGACCGCCAGTGTATCCCCTTGTGGAGCGTGCCGGGCGTCACCAGGCGGTAGCGACGCCCGACACACCATTCACTGTGGTCTGAGGGTCATGACACCCAGGGGACATGGCCGAGGGCGAGGTACGCCACGCCGCCGAGGAGGCCGCCGACGATCGGGCCCACCACGGGCACCCAGGCGTACGCCCAATCGGAACCGCCCTTGTTCGGTGACGGCATGATGGCGTGCCAGATTCTGGGGCCGAGGTCACGGGCCGGGTTGATGGCGTAGCCGGTCGGCCCGCCGAGGGATGCGCCGATAGCGACGACGAGGAAGGCGACACCGAGGGCGTTGAGCCACCCCAGGCCACCTGCGCTGGCATTCTGGTACCCGCTCATGAGGACGACGAAAACCAGTACGAAGGTGGCGATGACCTCAGTGACCAGGTTCCATCCGTACGCACGCTCTTCCGGACCGGTGGAGAAGACACCCAACTTGGAACCAGCAGGCTGGTCGGTGTCGAACTGCTTCTTGTAGACCAGCCAAGCCAAGGCCGCCCCCACGAAGGCACCAAGAATCTGGGCCACGATGTAGGTGAGAATCGTGCCAGCGTTGATCGGGATGGGGCAGCCAGCGCCGGATCCCACGAAGCACGGATCGGTCGTACCGGCTTTGGAGATTGCGATACCCAAGGTCACGGCTGGGTTCAGGTGCCCCCCGCTCTGGAATGCCACCAACACGCCGGCGAAGACACCCAAGCCCCATCCGAAGTTGATGAGCAGCCATCCCCCGCCCTTGCCTTTGCTCTTGTTGAACGACGCATCCATACACACACCGGCGCCAAGAAGGAGCAGCATGGCAGTGCCCATGAACTCAGACAGGAAAACCTGTCCCAGCGAAATCGCTTCTAGAGGCATGTTGGTCTCGCTTTCTGGCATCTCCTATGATGCCGAATTATTTTGATGGCCTTAATCTTGCCGGAGTTTGGGCGTTCGATCTACCGCGTGGGAGAATGTGCACTAGGAAGGATGTGTCATGAACGAGCGGTACGAGGACATGTATGAAGCGTGTGTGCGCTACTACATCCAGTCCGAGACGATGGAGTCCATCGCCCGGCATTTGAAGTTGTCACGCTCGTCTGTGTCGCGATTATTGGCCGAAGCCCGCACTTCCGGGATGGTGCGGATCTCCGTGGAAGCGCCACAAGGATCCTCGTCGCCGGTGGCCCGCAGCGTGGCCGCCATTTTCGGAGTCCGCGTCCATCTGGTGACCGTCGGCGACTCGGCCCCGATCTCCACCCGGTTCGAGCGTGTGTCGCGCCTGGCGGCGGCCCTCCTGCGTGATTGCGTGGCGGACGGGAACTACATCGGGGTCGCCTGGGGAGTGACCTTGTCCAACATCGTCCCCTTCCTGGAGAAGCGATCGCTGCACGACGCGATCATTGTGCAGATGAACGGCGGCACGAATGTGCGGGACACTTCCGCACGTCATGTGGCCGCCATCTTGCAGGCAATTTCCGCCAATTTCGACGCCCGGATCGTGCAGTTCCCCGTACCGGCCTTCTTCGATTACGCCGAAACCAAGAAGGCCATGTGGCGGGAGCGGTCAGTACGCTCGGTGCTTGATCTCCAGGCGCGCCTGGACGTGGCGATCTTCGGGGTGGGATCGATTTACGCCCGGGTTCCGTCGTACGTCTACACCGCGGGTTTCCTGGACGAGGCTGAAGTGGCCGGTCTGAAGGAACAAGGCGTCGTCGGTGACGTGTGCACGGTCTTGCTGCGCGAGAACGGAACCTACGACGATATCGATCTGAACCAGCGGGCTTCCGGGCTGACACCGGCCGAATTGGCGCGGATTCCCAGGCGTATCGGCGTCGTCGCCGATCCTTCCCGGGCGAGCGCTCTGCTGGGAGCTTTGCGCGCCAAGACCATCACTGATCTTGTCTGTGACGACACCACGGCTCGGGCGCTGCTCGACCTGTTCGGCCCCGACGACCGGCGTCCCTTGCATGGCAACTGACGGAAATACGGGCTTTCGGTTGCCACCAAAATAGACGGACGTATTGGTCGTTGCAACAATGTGCATGGGACTGAACATGTGTGAACCATTGTCCATGCGTCTCGTGGGCCTGGAGAGGCAAACAGTTGACGGTGGTTGTGTGGTGATCCAGCGGTGGTGAAGCTGCGATTTCAGGCCTGATTGGCCGGCGTCGTATCGTCCAGGAAATCGGCGCAAAAGTCGGAGATCAGCCGGGCGAGTACGGCTGGATGGGTGGCAAGAAGGTTCGGATCACTGCCCGGAAGTTGCCGTGTCGTGGCGTGGGCGTCGCGGGCCATCTGCTCCATACTGGCGAGCCCCGCAGTGTCGTTTTCGGCGATCACAGCCAGGACTGGAGTGGTGAGTTTGGCCAAGTCAGCAGTGATATCTGCTTCCAGCATAGCGTCCAGTGCTGCCAGGACTTGTTCCTTGCCCACACCCTTGAACATTCGTGCAGGTGTGAGCTTGGCGATCATGCGCTGACTGGTGATCAAAGTCCGTCCCAACACGGCCGGAGTCGACACCAAGACAAGATGGGCGATCTTCTCCGGGTACGCCAGTGCCGTGCGTACCGCCACCAACCCGCCGAGCGAGTATCCGACCAGGTCGGCACGTTCGGCCCCCCGGGTCTCCATCAGGTCGGCCACTGCGGCTACCGCCTGATCCATGTGGAACCCGCCGTGCTCGCCAGGCTTCAATCCCTTCAGCCAGGGCGCCGCCATTGGTTGTTCGGGGTTGATTGCCCCCACCACGTCCTGCCACACAGGTGGTGACTGTCCAGGTCCATGCAAAAAGACCAACAAGGGTGTGTCCATGAGACCATTTTCTCACATGGGCTCCGCGAGCCTGGGGGAGCAGCGGATGGGTGGTGGCCGATCAATAGTCGGTCACCACCCATCTGTGCAGTGAATGAGAAAACTACCGGCGTACTGTCCTGGTGCGGGTTCGGGTGACCCGCTCGGCGGCGAAGGCTCCAGTCATCAGGACTGCGCTGAAGCCGATGAGGGCGACGAGCATCCAGGGGGGAGTGACCGCGACTGTGCCGCCGGTTGACGCGGAAGCGCCCTGGCCGGAGGTGGTCGCCGGGGAGACCGTGGTTCCCGACGTCCCCGAGGTGGCAGAGGAAGCAGTGCCGCTTTGGGAAGTTGAGGATCCCGAGGCGCCTTGGGTCGCAGAACCGGCATCTGAATGTTGTCCGTTGCCAGCGGCTGTGAAGATGTCCGGGCCGAAGGGCATCAGGCCGGATTGGGCTGCGTACCCGAGGTGTCCGAGGCCGTCGACCCCGCCGGAGACTGTGCCGGCTGGCAGGGCCGTCGTGTCGGTTCCCTGGGAGACCTGGAAGATGTCTTCCATGGTGCGCAGCCAACTGTAGTGGTTGTAGTACGTCGAACTGACCGTTCCCGGTGTGATCAGCGGGCTGATGAGGACGCTGCCAGTGTCCCCGCCGCCGGGGGTCGCGTTGACAGCGTCGTACAGCGGATCAACGGTCATGCTGTCGGACAGGTAGCCGGGTGCTCCCTGGGCACTCAGCGTGACAGCGGTCACATCGCCAGTCGGGATGACCGGGTTGCCGGCCTGGTCGACCAACTGGAAGGAGTTCGCCGTGACCGGACCCGTGGGATCGGTCGGGAAGAGCGGACCGGTGTTGGAGACGGACCCGACGAAGGTGTCAGCCGGAATGGGGCTCGTACCCCCTGGTCCCGTGGTGTCCACGGTGTCGGTGACGATCCTGGCGGTGTCGGTCGAGACGATCTTCGGATCGGTGAGGATCGACGAGCCGGGTCCACCACTGGCCTGGTCGTTGCGGGCTCCTGGAGACGTGCCACCGCCCGCGATGACGATCCCGGGCACACAATTGGCCGGGACGAGGGTCGGACTGGTCTGGGTGCATTCCGGGGGACGGTCGATGAACGCGTTGTCGCCGGGCCCGGGATAGAGCTGGTTGCCGTTCGAGTCGGTGCCCAGGGTGGAGTTCGGGCCGGTCGGCTCGTAGTTGGTGTCGGTGCCGTTGAGGTTCTCACCGGCGGCGTCGGACAGGATGCCGGTGGCGGCATTCGGCAACACATCCTGAGTCGGGGCGTAGGAATCAGCATTGTTGAAGCTGTTTCCGGAATAAGAGTACGGCGGGTTGGCCTCGTCGAAGGTGATGTCGATCAGGCCGCCATCCTTGAAGGCGGGCGACTGCTCGATCATCGGGATGTAGTACTTCAGGAACAGGTCGGCGGAGTACAGACCGCCCGTGTAATTGGCCGGCGTCGTCGACTCGGGGTCGGGGGTGCCAGACCCGTAGACCGGCTGGCCGTTCTGGAAGGCGCCCGACAGGTTGTTGCCCTTGCAGACCGCGTCATGGGCGTCGCTGCAGTTGTTCGGAGTGATCCAGGAGAAGGCCGGAGTGGTGGATTCCGACTGAAGGTCGTGCCACAGGCCGTAGGTGGCGTCGTCCAGGTTGGCGATGTGGGCCGGATCGCAGTCTGACCCGCCCTGAACCGGTGTCGTGAGAGGGTTGGTCGTTGTGCCGTCGGGATTCGTCGCACCGCTCAGCGAGGAGAACCAGGCGAAGGGGTAATGCTTGGCGACGTACTGGTCGTTGGCCTGGGCGCCTGTGAGGCTCGTCACGCCGGTGGGGAGGGGGTTGGCGGCCGAGGCGGCCATGACCCGTGGATTGGTCGTTGGGTTGTTGTCCGCGGTGCCCGGTGCGCCGCACATCGCGTCCTCGCGCCCAGGCTGGTTGTGGAGATCCTGGGCGTAGCCCTTCCAGGTGACCCCGGCCGCGTCGAACTGGTTGAACAGCGTCGGGACCTGATCGGGATACGTGCAACCATTGTCGCCGTCGGGCGCGTTGGCGCCGCTTGGCTGATTGGCGTTGGCGGGGGAATTGAGTTGCCCCTTGTCAGCGCCGGATGTCAGGATGTCGGCGTTGGAGCCGAAGTTCGTGTTCGCCTGGTCACAGTCGGATTGGGTGTCCTGCTGGGGGGCCTGCCCAGACACCAGACTGATGTAGTTGTCCATGCTGTAGTGACCGGTGCCGTAGTAGTTGGTCAGCAGGGCGCCCTGGCTGGGCAGGGTCTGCCACAGGTAGCTGTTCTGGTTCAGACCCGTGAAGGTCGCGTCGTACGACTTGTTTTCCAAGATGATGAGCCAGACGTGCTTGACCTGACCCGGGACAAGGCCTGTGCTGGTGATCATGAGGTCGGATGGGGAATCCCCGGGTGCGGCGAAAGCATCGCTCGCGGCCGCGAGGCTGCCGAGCATCAAAATGGCGGACAACAGTCCGACGGTCAGGCGACGGTTGCTCCGGGTGCCTGGTTTGGTATGTTTCATGGTTCTCACTTCATTGGGTGGGCTGTGCCAGCCTCCTGACGCCCCCAGCTATCGGTTTTTCGCAGACACCACATTAGACCGCCGATCTGACAGAAAACAGACCCCCCGGTGAACTTTCGGTGTCCAAGGCACAAACTGTTCCGGAGTCGTCACGGGCTGCCTTGTCATGCCGGCGGTGTTCTCGGATAGTGTGGTGGACGGCCGGTTTTTCTTCTCAGCCAGTACGGTGTGAGGCCCTCGAAGCTGTGTTTCTTGGAGCACGGCTGCACGAGGAATCGGCCCTTCAAGCGCCGGGGGGAGCCGTCCCACGAGCGCGACCGGATTGGGTGAGGCAGATGAAACAGCGAGAGTTGAGCGTAGTCTTTGTCCGGTCCGCTGCCCGACACCTGGCGCAAAGATCCCGGCGTACTGTTGTGGCTTGTGTGGCCGTGGTCGCCGTCGTGACCGGGATGGCGGGCTGTTCAGCCCCTGCCGCTCCCGAACCGACCTACGGCGGTTTCCCCTCCTGGTTGCCGACCCCGACCCAGGACACCGACCAGACCCTGCCGGGCAGCCAGGCCAGCCCGGCGCTGACAGTCCAAGGTGAAGCCGTCCTCGCTGAGCTTCCTCAGGGCGGTACGGTCCTGATCACGGTTGCCGGTCCCGCAGTTCCGGGTGAAGGGTTGCCCGATCCACCGCCGACGACAGTGTGCACGTGGACGATCACCCTCACTGAAGGATCGGTTCCGGTGGCGATCGATCCCGCTGACTTCGCCACCCAGGATTCGTTCGGCGCCGTCTACCATCCAGCACTGGTTCCCGGTCAGCCCGAACCTCCGAGTGTCCTTCCCGCCGGGCAGTCGGTATCCTTCGAGCTTCGTACCACCATGCCCACCGGCGAGGGACTCATGCAGTGGGCCCCGGATGGCCGTCTGCCCGTCGCCACTTGGGACTTCGTCGTCGAGAACGACTGACACACGGGTCACGCGATCACCAAGCACCGTTCCTTGTTCCCCTACATGCGTCCTCCGCGGGCTTACGTTTCAGTACGCCCATGAAGCAACAATGTGAGCGGGCAACGGGACCCACTCCCTCACGGACATCTCCAGCACGCTCCTTGACTGCGGGTTTGGGGGAAGCCGTACTGTCGTGTCACAGTGGAGGGGTGAGAGTGGCTCGTCGCGCCGTCCAGGGGGTCCCCAATGTCATCGGGGTGACGCGTGCCCGGTTGGCCGAGGCGGGGATCGAGCTGACCGACATGACGGACACCAATCCCACTCGGCACGGGTTGTTCGATCCTGAAGTCTTGGCGATCGTGGCCGATCACACCTATCAGGCAGCGCGGTACGAGCCGACTCCCCGGGGGCCGTGGCCAGCGAGGGCGGCCTTGGCGGACAGGTACGGCGGCGATCCCGAGGACTATTGGCTGACCGCGTCGACCTCCGAGGCCTATGGGTGGTTGTTCACTCTGCTCGCCGATCCGGGGGATGCCATCGCCATCCCGAGTCCCGGTTACCCCCTCATCGAGCCCCTGGCCCGGCTCCAGTCGCTGGCGACTCGTTCGTATCGTACGTTCTATGCCCATCCAGCCGGGTGGGAGGTGGACCGGTCCTCACTCACGACAGTTCTGGGCGAAGAGTCAGTACGAGCCCTGGTGGCTGTTCACCCGAACAATCCAACGGGT